>DATHRQ010000056.1:0-4837 GCA_035465095.1 Anaerolineales bacterium
GCGGCCTTTTTTGGGTCTACACCTGACAGTTCGCGGGTGTTCGCGCTGGCCTGAACGACCATACGCCCATCGAATTTATCGACGATCAACTTGCTGATCGGGCTGACATAGTCCAATTGTTTGTTGGATGCGTTTTTGAGAAACACCTCATTCGCGCCGGGAATGGCGTTCGATGTGAAGACGTGTCCGCCGGCTTTGGTCACCTCCTCGATAAAGGCCAGGTTGAACTCTTCTGCAAGAGGTGACGTAGTTAGATGAATCTGTTGCCCGGCTTTGATCTTGAGCGAATAATTCACCATGATCTTTGCAAGGTTGCGTACGCGAGGGTCAGACATACAGTCTCCTTTGATGATATTTTATTCAGTCGAGATCGTCGTCTGGTTGTTCCCCGTAGACGCGATCGATCGCACGTTCGATCTCCTCCTGGGTGTGCGTTTCACATGCCACCAACGGGCGGTCGGCATCTTTCACAACTTTCCCGCCCGCGCTCATTATTTTGCTGTCTATATAGTTGCCATCTGAATCGTACACGGCGTAGAGTTGATAAAGTTTTCCGCAGACAATGCATCCGTGAATTTCACCTTTAGTTTGAGGCATATCACTCTCCTATGATCTTGACCAAAACCCGTTTTCTTCTGCGGCCGTCGAATTCGCCGTAAAAGATCTGCTCCCACGGACCAAAATCCAACTGTCCGTTTGTGAGCGCGACCACCACCTCGCGGCCCATGATCTGACGCTTCATGTGCGAGTCGGCATTGTCTTCACCTGTGTCGTTGTGACGATATTGATCGACGGGCTCATGCGGTGCAAGTTTCTCCAGCCATTTTTCGTAATCCTGATGCAGTCCGCCCTCATCGTCGTTGATAAAGACGGATGCCGAAATGTGCATGGCGTTGACCAGAACAAGCCCCTCTTTGATGCTGCTTTCCTGGATTACCTTCTCCACTTCGCGCGTAATGTTGACAAATCCCCTGCGCGATGGGATATTGAACCAGAGTTCTTTTCGATGTGATTTCATAGTAGTGTCATTTTACACGAGTTCTTCGAGAAGAACTGCCTGATCTATGCGATCATCTTGTCATTGTTCAGATTTTTCCACGACCACGGTTGCTTCTGTGATCAGTGCAGCGATGGCGCCGATTGCTGCAAGCTGCGGTGCGATCAATGCTCCAACCACGCCAAGGGTCAGGGGAATTTCAAAAACGACATTTCCATCCTTATCCTTGATGGTAACCCGGCGGATATTACCCTCTTTGATCAGGTTTTTTATTTTGGCGATCAGTTCTTCGCCATTTACGCGGAACTCTTCCGTGCGAAATTTTTCTTGAGACATATGCTCCTCCAGTTTGAATAGTGAATATTTATAGATATATACGGACTAACGAGTGTTACGTTGCGGCGTTTTCCGAGCTGTTGATCGATGGGTGTTTTTTTACTTAAACCATGATTCGTCGAGCGGTGGCCATGCATCGCTTTGGTCGGCGCGTTCCTCCCAATTCTCTTTTCCGCTCCATGATTCGATCTGAATGGCATAGATCGATGTAGCGCGTAGTTCCTTGTTTGTGATCTCACGATATTCCCTGCCCGCGGTCATCGTTGGAAAATATTTTCCGATCAGTCCATAAAGCAGGCGACGTGCCTCGTCCGGTTCATTGACTACCTTGGCACTGCCGAAGGCGACCACGCTGCGGTATTGGAGTGAAAATTCGAGCGCCACATTGGAGGGCAGGAATTTTCCCAATTCGCTCGCTTCGAGACTGACCTTTGGGTTGCTTTCGATATTCGACCTTACCCTCCCCGCAACATGGGAGTGGAAAACGATCTGGTGATGTTCTTCGTCGAACCAGAAGGTCGTCGGGTTGATGAACGGCTGACCGTCAAGCGAGGAGGCGATATGTCCGATTTGGGCCCGATGCAGGAACGAGCGGATCCAGTCGTCGTCGCGGGTGAGATGCGACCTGCGCTGATGGGCTGTAGAGGGCTGGCTGGCGTAATCGCGCGGCATATCAGGTCAATAAGCGTTTGTAGATCGTCATTTGGGTCAGAACAGCCAGTGCGCCCAGCAGTGCACACACAATCCAGGTCAGGGTGCTGACAGAGAAATAGGCTTGTTGCAGGAAAAACATTGCCGCCCCAAACATAAGCCCACCGATCATGGCTACTTCAAGCGCCTGATAGTAGGAAACATTGCCTCTTTTGTACTTTGCCGGCAGCGTAGTGGTCTTCCATCGAAACGCCTCGACCAGTTCAGGGTTTTGTTCCATGGCAAAGTCCTTGATCTGATTCATTGCCATCATCGATTCGTACCATGCGGATCGAAGTTGAGCCAGTTGTATGACCGTTGATGAACCCAGAAGTGTTAACAAAAGGAATAATCCGCTGAATACTAGCCTGACAGATGGAGTAAATGTTCCGGGATCGAAGAGTTGTGCACTGAAAAGGGCTGCAACGAATGATCCGACCGCGATCAAATAGAAGGAGGAGACCCTCGCGCGGTCTTCGAAGGCCTGCGTGGCTGTCTGTGCAATGTAATTGAATTCTGCGGCAAGGAGTTCGTCAAGTTCAATTGGGGTGGGGGTATCTTTTGCTGGCATATTTTTATTATAACCGCCTGCTATTGATTCTGAACGATAATTTCCTCGCGCCTTGCTTTTCTGCTCAACAAAAGGAATCCAAAGGCAATAGCAATGCCAAGTAGGAGGCATCCAAGCCAGAGGGTGTCCTTTCCCAAATGTTCGTAGACCCAGCCTCCGGCAAGCGGGCCGAAGAAGAAGGATAATCCCCAGGCTGAACCGAAGATTCCCTGATATAGGCCTCGCAGATCGGGCGGCGATAGATCCGCGATGATGGCAGGGCCGACGGCCGTGCCTGCGATCTCTCCGATCGTCCAGATGGCGACACTGAGCATGTAGAACGGGAGGGTGGAGGCCAGGGCGGTGTAGCCAAATCCAAGCCCCAGCAGGAGTGTTGAAACTGCGATCGTTTCAAAACGCGGCCAGTTTGCAGCCATGTTGCTGACGGGTATGGTGACGAGAATGATCAACAATCCGTTCATTGCAATTGCGGTGCCATATTGCCTGGGCCCCAAACCATTTGCCTGCATATCGAGCGGAAGGGTGACGTTGCCCTGCATGTAAATCATGCCGAAGAATAATGCCAGAAATGAGAACCACAGAAGAATTGGAGCACGTTTAAGTTGAGACATGCGTTTGCTGAGTGATATGTTTGAGCCCTGTTGTGCCTCGGGTGGACGTGTTTCCCGGATGCCAAAAAGGACGATGAGGCCAAAGACGGCGGTGGTTAATGCGTCGGCGATGAAAAGGGTCAGGTAGTTGATTTCAGCTATCAGCCCGGCGAGAAGCGGCGCGACAGCCGCGCCCAGGTTGATGGCCCAGTAGTTGTATCCATAGGCGCGAGTCCGCGCTTCGGGCGGGACTAGGTCCGCAATGGCTGCGCCGACCGCAGGACGATACAGGTCGGTGAAGAAGCCCACCAAAAAGGTGGAAATAGAGATGGGCATCAAGTTTTCGGCAAATCCCAGCGTGACCATGAAGATGGGCGTAATGAAAAAGCTCATTAGCATGACGGGGCGGCGGCCAAGACGATCGGTGAGTTCGCCGCCTGTGAGCTGTGCGATGAACGAGCCTGCACCAAAAAGCGATACCATGAGAGCTGCCTGACTTACGGGAATCTGGCGTTGAACTGTGAGGTAGAGGGTCAAAAAGGGGATGACGAATCCGCCCAAGCGGTTGATGAGCGTGCCCGTCCAGATCAGCCAATACGTGGGAGGCAACCCTTCGGTCAGTGCTACGAAGCCTTTTTTGTTTGGTGACATAGATTTCCTCGAATTTTCAAAAGTATAACAGATGTTCTAATAATAAAAGAGCCCCTGAAAGAGGCTCTCGTTTGAAATATTTGGACGGCTTCTACGCTTCAAACGCCCATTCGCCTGATCGCATGATCGGTTCCTTATCTCCGCTTTTCGTGATTCCGTCGATGTCCATTTCAGCGGAACCGATCATAAAATCGGTGTGAATTATGCTCTGATTGCCCCCTGCGGCTTGAAACTCTTCTTCGGTCAATTCATGGCCTCCCTCGAAACTATCTTTGAAGGCATCGCCAAAGGCCAGATGGCAGGAAGCGTTTTCGTCGAAGAGCGTATTATAGAATAAAATGCCACTTTGCTTGATGGGAGAACTGTCTGCGACAAGGGCAACCTCGCCGAGACGGGATGCTCCTTCATCCATTTCGATCAATTTTCGAATATCGTCTTCGCCCTTTTTGGCTGTAACATTTACCGCCTTCCCATTTTCGAATGTAACGACAAAATCTTCGACCAGCCTGCCGGTGAGATTTAATGGCATTGTTGATGAGACATGTCCATCGACCTTGTCCTTGTTTGGGGAGGTAAATACCTCTTCAGTTGGGATGTTGGGCGTGCCGGCGGTTCCGTTCTTGTAGGTTTCCTGGGCTCCATTCCATTTATGTGAGTCAGGCAATCCGATGGTCAGATCTGTACCCGGAGCCTTATAGTGGAGATAGGCATATTGTTTGTCATTTAAATATGACTTTGTTTTAATCAATCTTTCAGTGTGCTCCGTCCATGCGCTTACGGGGTCGGGTTGGTCGACCCGACAGGCTTTGAATATCGCCTCCCATAACTTTGCCTGTGCTTCTTGAACCGGAATGCCCGGGAACACCTTTTTGGCCCAGGATGGTGTCGCGGTTGAAGCGATGCACCCTTTGTAATTGTTGTCATACTTTGTTCTGATGGGGAAGAACTTTTCCATGCTGGATTTTCTTCTTTTGGATATCAGGTCTGAGTCTATTCCTTCCA
>DATHRQ010000057.1:0-6213 GCA_035465095.1 Anaerolineales bacterium
AAAGACGGTTTATTTTCCATGTTCAGATCTCAAGTCATGAGTTAATAATCTAAATTTCCAAGTCACGAGGATACCACAATCATTACCCGCTATTTGCCAGGATCAACAGTCAATTCCAGGCGGCCAATTTAACTTTCAAGGTCTGCCAATCTCTCCGAAAAGCTCTTAATGTACTGCTGATTACCAATCTCTTTGGACAACTTAATCGCGGCTCCCAGCAATTCATACGCTCTATCTTTCTCGCCCTGTTCCAATGCGATCTGCGCGAGCAGGCCGGTCATATCGATCACGCTGTGGATGTGCCGAAAATCCTCTCGAATGATACGGGCTTCTTCAGCATACTCCCTGGCAGAAGATAAATTTCCCTTCTGAAATTCGATCTGGGCAAAAAAACCAAGCACCAGTCCCAATGCCCAACGGTCGCCACACTCCCTGAAATACTGTTCACACACTTGGAACTGCTCGTATGCCTCATCGATCCGCCCAATCGTCAATAACGTTCCTCCCAGTCGATGACGGGCAAATGCCACACCCCATGAATCTCCGCTAGCATCGTACAACCGGATACTGGTCAGGTACTCCTCGATCGCCCTTTCATGATCCTCCTCCAGGTCGGCGATCATTCCCAACGATTGATGGGAGTACGCCATTCCATTCACCCCTCTCTCGCCCAGGGACTCCCATAATGCGAGGCCTTTTTGTTGATTCGTACGAGCATACTCCGAATCCCCCTGCATCCATCCAAAATGACCGGCATGATAATACAGGTTTGCCAGGGTTTCGGCGGAATAATCATCGACCGCCAAAGCACGTTCCAACCATAGGCGCGATTCGACCACCCAACTGCGGATCCGCCAATACCAGCTCAGCGCCGACAACAAGCGCCCGAACTGTTCCCTCTGCCCATCTTCAGAACTCAGAAATGACAACGCAGCCCGGATATTATCCCGCTCCAGATCCAGTTCATCGAACCAGTCTTCCTGCTCGGCTGTGTGCAGGTGAGGCCGGGCAGTTTGTGCAAGATCAAAGAAAAATTTGGCATGGTCATCCTGCACGCTTGCAAGCAGGCCAGAACCCTTCAATTGTTCCTCGCCAAATATCCGCAAGAGGGAATGGACCGAGTAACGACCGCTCTTGTAATCCATTTTGACCATCGAACGACCTGCCAGCACGGAAAGCATCCTGAACGACGCCTGTGTGAGTGCCTGAGCTGCCTGCCGCGTAAACTCGCCTCGAAACACACACAGCCTTGCAAACACATTCCGTTCGATCTTGTCGAGCATCTGCCAACTGGAATCGAACACGGCACGCATGCTGCGATGGCGTGCATCTGCCTTGAAGCCGCTGTCAGCCAGCACTTCGTGATTTAGAGTCAGTTCATGCAGAATGTCCTTCAACGTCATTACATCGGTCCAGGAAGCGAGCATTTCGAGCGCAAGCGGCATCCCTTCTGTCAACCGACAGATCAAGACAAGATTCTTTTTGTCTTCCGCCGAAAAATCGGGGTTGATCCTGCGCGCATGACCGACCAATAGTTCCAGCGCGGGATAGAGGGATATGTCGCCGGTAAAATTCTCCTCTTCCGGGTAACGCAAGCCCTGTATCGGGAAATTTTGCTCTTCGGGCAGGCGCAGGCGCTCGCGCGATGTGACAAGCAGGCTCACTGACGGTGCCGATTGAACGATCTGGCCCAAGATAGAAGCGCCTTCCAGAAGATGCTCGAAGTTATCCATGACAATGAGCATGTGCTTGTTTGCCAGATAGGCAAGGATCTGTTTAAGGGGATCTGAGTGAAAGGGAATGTTCAGTTCAAGGGCAGACGCAATGGAAAACGGAATATGTTCGACCGCGCTCAAGCCAACCAGCGGAATGAACAACGCGCTTTGTCCCAGCTTTCCATAGGCGGTCATTACAGTCTGCGCAAGCGTCGATTTCCCCACCCCGCCCGGACCTGTAATCGTAACGAGACGAGATTCTTTCAACAACTGCGTAAGCGCGTCTAGTTCGGGTTCACGTCCGATGATCGAGAAAGCAGGAGCAGGTGGAGCGTGCGTTTTGAGGCGTGCATCCACAGCCTTTATTTCGACATCTGATGGAGTGGTCAGTTTTTCGAGCATTTCCAGCGAGCGCACTCCGCGGGCGATATCTACAAAAAGCGATTGCTTGTCTTCAGGAACTTCAAGTTGAGAAGCAAGCTGAGATGCCAGTTCACGGGATGGACGACGCGCATCCGTCTCCAGTTTCTTGATCGTATTGACGGAACAATAGGCAAGGTCAGCCAGCCCCTGTTGTGTGAGATCAAGGGCTTTACGCCTGCGTCGAATCCAGTCACCCAGGGATGATATCTCTCCAACCATTTTGTACCTGAAATTGTACACGAAAGGTGTACCCGCACAAGATGTGGAAATGGTTCAATGGAAACATCAGGTCATTCCCTGATTTTGACCATTACCAAATCGGAGGCAAATATGAATCACTATTCAATGGAAAAAATCGCAAAGGAAAAATACTCCGCCCGAATCAAAGAAGGACTGCATGAACAGGAATTGAAACGTCACTTACGGTCTAAAAACCCTGTGACCACCAAGTGGAGACGAGCATTTGTTGTCGCAACGATCTTATTCGTGATCATTCGTTTTACGTTATTAGGATGATCCATTGCCTGAATGAACGCACAGTTCCTTCAACAATACTCGTCAACAAACCTGTAATGTCTTGAAGAACCTGCCAAGTCTATTTCCTATTCGACACCTTATCTGTGATCTCCAAAGCCTTATCGAGAATATCGAAGCCATCCTGCAACTGCTCCTCCGAAATGATCAACGGCGGGATGATCAATACCGTGTGCCAGTGCGTATATAAAAACAAACCGTTATCCAGGCAATATTTTTTCAGCGCTGTCATCTCGGGTGACGATCCGTTCCAGGGCGCCAGCGGTTCTTTCGTTTTTCTGTCTTTGACCAGTTCAAGGATGCCAAACAAACCGATCGAACGGACGTCTCCAACCGAAGAGTGTGCCTCCCCCAGATCGGACAGTAAACGCTTCAGAACCTTCCCCATTCCTGCCGCCTGCTCGACGATTTTATCCTCCCTCATGGCATTGATATTCGCCACCGCCGCCGCCAGCGACACAGGGTGCGACGTATAAGTCAAACCGCCTTCAAAGGGCGTATTGTCGAACGCCGCCGCGATCTCAGGTTTCATCGCCACCGCTCCGAGCGGCGCATATGCAGAGGTAAGTCCCTTTGCCATGGTGATGATATCCGGGACAACGTCCCAATGCTCGACTGCAAACCATTTACCCGTGCGGCCGAATCCGCTCATGACCTCGTCCGCGATCATCACGATGCCATATCTATCGCACAGTGCACGCACGCCCTGCAAATATCCCTGCGGCGGGACGATGATACCGTTCGTGCCCGTGACCGATTCCATCAGGATCGCCGCTATTGTTTCAGGATCTTCGTACTGGATGATCTCTTCAAGGTGGTTGACGTAATCCTGCGCAAAATCCCCTTCGGATATTTCAGGATTCGTCCGATGGAAGGTGGAGCGGTAGCGGTAGGGGTCAAGAAAACGCACGATACCGGGCATCAGGTTCGGTTCCCAGACGATGCGGCGTGGATCGCCTGTCGCGGCCATCGCACCGGCTGTCGCTCCGTGGTAGGAGCGATAGCGGGTCAATATCTTGTGTCGGCCGGTATAGCCGCGCGCGAGTTTTATGGCGTTCTCGTTGGCATCCGCGCCGCCGAGGGTGAACAGGATTTTTGTCAGGGCCCGATTCGGGGTTATGTCTGCAACGGTTTTTCCAGCCAACGCACGGATTTTCGTTGTCATGCCCGGCGCGGCATACGGAAGCTCAGCGGCTTGTTCCTGCATGGCATTGATGATGCGCTCATCACCGTGACCGATGTTGACGCACATGGTCATAGAATTGAAGTCCAGGTAGCGCTTATCGTCAATATCCCAAAAATAGACGCCCTTTGCCTTTTTGACAGGGATCGGGTCGACCTTTGCCTGGGCTGACCATGTGTAAAAAATGTGCTCCTGCGAGAGCGGCAGAATATTATCGTTGGGTAATTCGAACATACATCTCCTCTAGACCTGTGAGGTCATGAAGGCCTCACAGGTCTTATTTCGGCAATTATAACCCTCCACATTTCCATGAACTATGATAAACTTTTGCCGCAGCAGAAATGGTACGCACGCAAGTGTATGTGCCTTTCCGCTCCCGGCAGGCCAACGGTTTGAACGGGAGCAATTCCATGGAAAGGAGGAAAATCCCTCATGCGAAATTATGAATTGGTTTGCATCATCCAGGCCGATCTGGAAGAAAACGCCTTTAACGAAACTCTGGAACGCATCCAAGGCTGGGTCACAGAATCAGGTGGCAGCGTCGACAAGACCGAAGATTGGGGTCGCCGCAAGCTTGCTTATATGATCCACAAACAGACCGAGGGTCATTATGTGTTGTTGAACATCACACTCGATCCCAGGTCTGCCGGCGAACTGGAACGGAACATCCGTTTCCTTGAGCCTGTCACCCGTCATATGCTGACGGCTGTATAATTAGAGATGTCGAACGTGTGGTAAGCGGTCCGTTTTTAGAGCAAGGAGTAATCAAATGAGCCGAGGTTTGAATAAGGTCCAGATCATTGGACATCTTGGAAAAGACCCCGAAATGCGCTACACCCCTTCGGGCAAGCCTGTAACCACCTTCACCATGGCAGTCAGCCGTTCCTGGAACTCTGCAGACGGCGAACGCCATAGCGAAACAGAATGGTTCAACATAGTTGCTTGGAGCAACCTGGCCGAGATATGCAAGAAATATCTCACCAAGGGACAACAGGTCTACATTGAAGGACGACTGCAAACCCGGCGCTGGGATGACAAGGATGGCGTAAAACACACAAACGTCGAAGTCGTCGCCAGTGAAATGATGATGCTTGGAGACCGCCGCGACCACAATAGTACACACTCACCGTCTGAAAAGGACGATCCGGAAGAATCGTCGGAAGCAAATGACGACGAGTTCCCTTTTTAAAAATATCCATTGGAGTAAAAAATGGCTGAATACAAAAAATCATTTAACAGAGGCGGCAACCGCTATTATTCACGACCAAAGTTCTGTCAATTCTGTGCTGACAAAACCCTGACGATCGACTACAAAAAGACCGACTTGCTCAGAAAATACATCACAGAGGAGGGTACGATCCGCCCGCGAAGACAGACAGGCGCCTGCGCCAAGCACCAGCGCGCGGTTGCCTCGGCGGTCAAACAAGCCCGCCAGATCGCTCTGCTCCCATTCACCGGCAGACAAACAGAAGAAATGCGTTAGGCCGCATTCGATAAGCGCGAATACGGGGCATGTGTAAACGCCTGTCGGGCGCGGCATGCCCCGTATTCGCGTAACGGAGTACTATCATAATATGGACAATAAATCAAAAAAACCGAAGGTCGTCACCAAAAAACACGTTGCCCGGCTCGAAAGGGAGAGAAGGCAGGTCGCTCTCGTGCGGACAGTGGCACTCGTGATGTTTGGGCTGATCGCGCTTTTGCTTGCCTACGGCTATCTGGATCTTAACTACCTGCAATTACAGGAACCTGTGGTAGAGGTCAACGGGGAAGCTGTCCCCGTGAAATACTGGCAGGAACGCGTCCAGCTTGAGAGAAAAAGCATGCTTGACCGCTACCAGTATTACCAATACCTTCAACAGAGCTTCAACATGGATGTGTCGCAGCAGACACAGGAGCTCCAATACTACCTGCAAACTCCTGAAGCGCTCGGTCAGCTTTTGATCGACCGTATGATCGACGAAGCCCTGATCAGGCAGGAGGCAGAAACACGGGGCATAACCGTCTCAGAGCAGGATGTGGAAGAGGCAATCCAGGAAGCCTTCAATTTCTTCCCCAACGGAACTCCGGTTCCCAGCGCAACACCCACAGCATTCGAATACCCGACACTGACGACAGAGCAACTCACATTGTACCCGTGGACAGCCACACCCACCAAGGTGCTGACAGCCACACCAGCGCCCACGTCCACTCCGGACCCGGCTCTGTCACCCACCGCAACGTTCACAGCAGCGCCGCCAACGCCCACGTTTGTTCCAGAGGATGTAACTCCCACAGCAACGCCCTACACACTGGAAGACTTTACAACGCAATACCAGAATACGCTCGAAGAGTACAACACCATCGGTGTCAGTGAAG
>DATHRQ010000058.1:0-3507 GCA_035465095.1 Anaerolineales bacterium
AGAGGATAAGGGCTGCAATCTGCTGTGGGTCGATTTTGATGTGGAGAGCGGCACGCTCGATCTCGAAAGTTTTGCTCAGGCACTGGAGAAGAAACCGAAGATCGCGGCCTTCGGCTATGCGTCGAATTTGTTGGGGACGATCAACCCCGTAAAACAGATGACCCAAATGGCAAAGTACGCGGGCGCGCTGGTCTACATTGACGCTGTTCAATACGCGCCGCACGGTCCCATCGATGTGCAGGACTTGAACTGCGACTTTTTGGTTTGTTCGAGTTATAAGTTTTTCGGCCCGCATGCGGGCGCTTTATACGGAAAGTACCATCTCCTGGAGGAATTGAAGGCATATAAGGTTCGCCCCGCTTCGGATGATGTGCCGTATAAATTTGAAACCGGCACACAGAATCATGAAGGCATTGCGGGCATATTGGGCGCGCTGGAATATCTCGAATGGGTCGGGGAGGAATTTGGGGCCGATCAGGAATCCTCGTGGAGTGAGGCGGGGTTCACCGGCCGTAAACTGGCGTGGCGAAAAGGTTTGTCTGCCATACAAGCGTATGAAATTGAATTATCCAAAGCCTTGATCGAGATCATCCAGTCCGTTGCGGGCACGCGCGTGTATGGCATTACGGATACGGAACGGCTCGACGAACGCGTACCGACTGTATCGTTCAGGCTGGAAGGCAAAGACCCCGAATGGCTTGCGAACGAGATCGGTAAAAGCGATATTTACGTCTGGAACGGACACAATTACGCGCTGGCCATCGTGGAAAGAATGGGGTTGTTGGAGGCAGGCGGCATGGTGCGCGTGGGGCCGGTGCACTATAACACATTGGACGAATTGGATAAATTTGGAGAGGTTTTGAAAAAGGTCGCAAAATAAATACCCCTCTCCTATTGGGAGAAGGGCAGGGGTAAGTTCATTAAAAGATAACCGCCAGAGTGAGGGGGGCACCCTGACGGTCATCTTCTATATATTACTATAACGAATTCCTTTTTACAAGAGTTTTTCATAAAAATTTTATTAGAAATCCAGAGGGTTTATAGCCCAGATTTCCATATGCCCCGGGCGGGAATCGAACCCACATCAAAGGCTTAGGAGTCCCTTATTCTATCCATTGAACTACCGGGGCGCTGGCAGGATTATATCAACAAAAATGTATACGACCACATACAATTATATTATGCCCCATCGTCCTCTGGCGGTGCGGTGGGACCGTAATCCAATATCGAACGTACCTGCGTTGCTCCCTCGGGCGGGCTGATAATACCCTCATCTTCCATCATGTCGATAATTCGTGCAGCACGCGTGTACCCGATGCGCATACGTCTCTGCAGCATGGATACGGACGCGCGCCCCTCCCTGCGCACAAAATCGACTGCATCTGCATACAATGGGTCGACGTTCTTATCTTCTGCCTCCATCTCCTCTGCGAACATGGCTGCCTGCTTGAGCGGATTATCCGATTGGGGCATAGTAGCAGGTGCAGAAGCAGCCGCATAAGGACTTGTGCCTCCCAGTTGTCCACGCCAGAAGCCCACCAGGTTCTGTGTTTCGTGATCGGATACGAACACGCCCTGTAGGCGTATTGCGCTGGCTGCATCCGGCGCCTGAAAGAGCATGTCACCGCGGCCAAGCAAACGTTCTGCACCAGGCTGGTCGAGGATTACGCGGCTGTCCGTGTTCGATGCCACCGCAAACGCAATACGTGCCGGGAAGTTGGCCTTGATCAGGCCCGTCACCACATCCACCGACGGGCGCTGTGTGGCCAGGATCATGTGAATGCCGGTCGCGCGGGCCAGTTGCGCGAGGCGTGTGATGGTCTGCTCGGTTTCGCCGGGCGCGATCATCATCAGGTCTGCCAGCTCATCGATGACGACGACCAGGAACGGGAGTTTCTTTTTCCCCTGCAATTTCATGCGGGCGTTGTAGTCCGTGATATTACGAGCGCCGGTCTGGGCAAACGCATGATAACGCTTATCCATTTCGCGCGTCATCCACTGCAGCGCGCCGATCACGCGGTCGATCTCCACCACCACCGGCGAAAGCAGATGAGGGATGCCGTTATACCCGGTCAACTCCACGCGCTTGGGGTCGATCAGGATCAATCTCAGGTCGTCGGGGGTGTTGTTCAAAAGCAGGCAGGACAGGATCGCGTTGACACAAACCGATTTGCCCGAACCAGTTGTCCCTGCGATCAGGAGATGCGGCATGGCCTCCAAGGTCGTATGGACCGGGTTGCCGGTCACATCGCGCCCCAGCGCGAAGCGCAGGGGATGTTTGTTCCGCTTGAAGATTTCGCTCTCGACAATATCGCGCAGCGCGACCAGCGTCATTTCATCGTTCGGAACTTCAATACCCACATAACTATGGCCGGGCACGGGCGCCTGAATACGGATGCGCGGCGCGGCCAGCGCCAGTGCAAGGTCATCTGACAGAGACGAAATTTTGTTGACGCGCACCTTCGTGCGCCCGCTTCTCGTCTCGACGAAAAGCGGCTCCACGCCGAATTGCGTGATCGAAGGCCCGCGATTGATCTCAACCACCTGGACGGGCGCGCCAAACGAGGCCAGCGTCTCCTGAATTAAGCGCGCCCGCTGCTGGATGAACTCATCGTTCACCTCCGGCGCCGAGCCCGGTTCAAGCACACTTTGCACATCCGGCAGCTGCCATTTGATGACGGTCTCTGACGGCTTTACAGTGGTAACTGGCGTACCCAGAGGCGTTTCGTTGACAACCGGTTCCGGGCGATGAAGCGGCGTAAAACCATCTGAGGCGACGTCCGCCTCCTCGGGAGACATATACTGCGCCTGCGACAGACGCTGCATAAATCTTTCTCGCACATCCGCATAAAGCGGGGGAACCCACCTGAACATCTCCTCGATCTCTATATCGAACGTCATGGTTAAGGCAATGAAAAGCCAGGCAATCAACGCGACGACCGCCCCCCACATGCCAAAATAGTTAAATAGTATCTTTTCAAACGTACTGCCAATGGCCCCGCCCCCGGCGCCGTCTAACGCGGCCTGGTCTGCCATTTCGGGCGCGGCAATGACCGAATGCATGGCCGCCAACAGCCATAGGAACAGGATAACAAGGCCGGTACTGCGCTCCAAGGTAAGCGGTGGAAGTTTTTCGACGCGTCGCAAAATGAGCCAGACGCCCATCGCGATCAGACCGAACGTCAGAATAAAGACGCCCCAGCCAAATGCCTGTGTCAATCTGCTGACAACGTATTCAACTGGTGCACTGCGTTGGGGCGAAAACAGGAGCAGCGTGATCGCAATGCCAAACATGGCCATCGCTGCGCCGACCACGTCCAGTTTGCGTTCGTCGGAGAGGGCCTCCCACCAGCTGGGTTGAGGTGCAGGCGTACGTGCAGCGCGAGGCGAAGGATTTCTTCGTTTGGGGGTCGTTTTTTTCGGCGTTTTCCTGGCGCGCGAGGGTGATTTCCCCTTTTTCTTCACGCGGGATTTTGATCTTTTGGAGGAGGCTAAATATCGCGTCTT
>DATHRQ010000059.1:0-4952 GCA_035465095.1 Anaerolineales bacterium
CGGGCTTCTTCTCTTCAAAGATCTGCCGCCATTCTTCGCCCTTGTGGTCGATGCGTTCGTAGATGTCGGCGAACTCGTCCACCTCGAAGAAATCCAGTGCTTCTTCAGATGGCCCAAAGTAGACCAGTTTCCCTTCAGATAAAAATGCGACATGATCGGTTTGCACGATGTTATCGGTGGCGTGCGTGATGAGGATGACCGTGCGCCCTTCATCGGCCATGCGGCGCAGGGTGTGCATCATCTTCTTTTCGAGGCCGGGGTCGAGGCCGGAGGTGGCTTCGTCGAGAAAGATCAGTTTGGGATCGGCCAACAGTTCGGCGGCGATGCTGACGCGTTTGCGCTGTCCGCCGGAGAGGTTGGAGATGCGCGTCTTGCGGATCGTTTCTGTGTTCATCGAGACAGTCTCGAGCACGGCCTCGATGCGGCGCATTCTTTCGTCGAGAGTCAGGTTTGCCGGGAGTCTGAGGCGGGCGGCGTAGTCCAGCGCTTTTTCGACGGTCAGGCTGGTGTGCAGGATGTCCGATTGCGGCACATACCCAATCTGGGCGCGGAAGCTTTCATACTCCTCATAGAAATCGTATCCATTCAGTTTCACTTCGCCAGTGCCGCGCCGCAGACCGATCAGAGCGTTCAGCAGCGTCGATTTCCCCGCGCCGCTCCCGCCGACCAGACCAATGAACTCGCGCGGCAGAACCGAGAGGTCGATGTTGTCGAGGATGCGGCGCATGCCATTTTTCGTTTTCACATCCTTCGTAAGATTGTCCGCATCGAGCCGCATACCACTCATCTGATACGGCACGAGCAGTCCGCCCTGGAACAACAAACGGAACTTGCTGATCTGGATCAGGTCGCCTTCATGCAGTTCAGCCCGCTTGACCTGTTCGTTGTTCACGAATGTGCCGTTGCTGCTGTCGAGGTCTTCAATGGTATACGAGTCGCCGATCTGTCGTATGCTCGCATGCCTGCGCGAGACCTCGGGGGAATCCAGAACGATGTCGCTATCTTCAAGCCGCCCGATCAGGATCAACGATGTCTGCGCGATCTGCGTTGCCTGCGCGGCCTGGATGAAGCCGGCCACCGAATTTGCGGTCTCTTTTGGATTATAGAAGGTCAGCCCGATCGAAACACCGAAGTTATCGTCGCCGATGCGGATGATCGATTCGTTGCCGATGGCATAATCCTGATCGGGTTGCAGGCGTTGGTTGTTGACGAGCGTGCCGTTCGTGCTGTTCAGGTCGCGGATGAAATACCCCGTCGCTTCCTTCTGGACCTCGGCATGCAGACCCGAAACGAAACGCAGATTCTCAGGGACGCGCAGATCCGCCTCCACGCCGCGCCCGATAATGATCCTGTCCTTTGTGATGGGGAAGTAGTTCGTACTCCCGTTCTGCCAGCGGATCTTAAAATAGGGAATGTCGGTCGGTGCTTCGCTTTCCAAACCTGAAGTTGGAGGCAGGGTGACAGCCAGATCTCTTGCGGCGATCTCGTTGAGCAAACCCTCGCTCCCCATTTGAAAAACGAGCCTTATTTGCTGTCCCTCTTTATCCTGCCCGATCTGTATTTCATCCCCATCCTTCAGGTAGACATCCTTTGTATAAATCCCATTGACCAGTGTCCCGTTGCGGCTGCCGACGTCAATCAACCGATAGCCTGCCTTCTCGCGGCGAATCTCCAGGTGCTGGCGCGAAATGGATTGGAACACATCCGGGAGGGCGATATCGTTCCCAACTTTGCCGCGGCCGATGCGCGTTTTATCATCCACGAGCGGGAAATTTTCGATCCTGCCGTCTGCCCAGTGGACGACGATCTGCGAATGTTTAAGAAGCAGGGTTCCTTTGTGTCCGGGCACGTTTATCTCCGATGATATGGATTATTTGGGAGTGGCTAAAGTATGGGCGAAGATTTTTTCACCACAGAGATCACGGAGTGCACAGAGAGATACATAAGGAATTTCTCGGTGTGCTCCGTGGTGAATGGTTTTAAGTTGCTTACGAAACTCATCACTCCCGAATTATTGATAGGATCAATCACAATGGTAATATTACACCAAATTTTATTTTGCACTTCAAAAGGTGTAACAAACCATGACAAATGTCTCAATGGACGAAATCAATAAACTGGTCAGCTTGCAGCTCGGTGCCCGGGATGTGACGGCCGATGCACTGCTGGTGGAGGAATTGGGCGCCGAATCGGCGGATGTGGTAAATATCATCGCTGTTTTGGAGGAGAAATACCAGATCGTTGTCAGGGAGTCTGAGATCGCAAATATACGAACGCCTGCTGATCTGTTGTCGCTTGTACGTGGAAAACTATCCAAACAACATAATGCCTGACATTTCGACACTGATCGAACTCCTCGCACATCGCGCGGAAGTTTCGGGAGAGAAGGCCGCTTTTACCTTTCAAGGGATACCGACATCTTATCGAACGTTATGGAATAACGTAAATCAATTTGCATCCAAACTTTTTGAACAAAAGATCCAGAAGCAGGAATGTGTAGTCATCGCATTACCCAACGGCCCAGATTTCTTCTTTGCCTTTTATGGGGTTCAACGGGCGGGCGGGATCGCCGTTCCGCTGTTTCCCGATTCAAGCCCTGATCGGATCGCCTCCGTTGCGAAATCGTGCGGCGCACGGATTGTCATCCTGCCTGAGAATTCGTCAAAAAAGAGCGAACTGGAATCGCAAGAGTTGATTGTTATGGACTCAGTCACCTTGCTGGCAAATTCACAAAAGCAAACTAATCGCATTCAAAACTTTCCAAACATTCAACCAAACGATATCGCGTTCCTGCAATACACATCGGGAAGCACAGGGGATCCCAAAGGCGTGATGTTGACTCACACCAACCTTCTCACCAACATCCGCCAGATGATCGAGGGCATGGAAATCATGGAAGAAGATGTCTTCGTCAGTTGGCTGCCTGTTTACCATGATATGGGGCTGATCATTATGACCATGATCCCCTTTTATCTCGCAGCGGAGGTTCACCTTTTGCCCGCGTCGCTGCGGCGATTACAGGATTGGTTCGAAACCATTGAAACTGTTCGCGGAACTTTCACGGCAACCCCCGATTTTGCCCTCCGTCTCTGTGTGAGGCAAGCTGACATGTTACGCGAATATGACGTCACCAGCCTGCGGGTTGTGCTTAACGCGGCAGAACCTGTCCGCGCCACGACGATCACGGGATTCGAGTCGGTGTTTGGATTGGTCGATGTGGTCGCAGCAGGTTACGGGTTGGCTGAAGCGACCGTCGGCGTCGGCATGTGGGCGCCGCGGACGCCAATGAAAGTCGATGCCAACGGGCTTGTGGCAGTTGGTCATCTTTTTCCAGATGTGGAGGTGAAGATCGCCGACGATGGCGAGATCCTTATCAAAAGCCCCGCAAATTCCAAGGGATATTTCAATAACGAACAGGCAACGCAAAAGTTGTATACCGAGGAAGGATTTATTCACAGCGGCGATCTGGGGTATCTGGATGGCGATGGTCATTTGTATATCCTCGGGCGGAAGAAAAATATAATCAAGCATGCGGGCGAGACGATTGCACCGCAGGAGATCGAAGAAACTGTGGATGCACTCGAAGGCGTCCGTTATTCAGCCGCAGTTGGCATAGACCGCGGACGTGTAGAGGGGGAGCAGGCGTATGTTTTTGTGGAAATGCGGGAGCAGGAGGATATTGCCCGATGGGGCTATGAGTTGATATTGAAGATCGTGGGCGCGATCCACGGCCGCTTGGGGATTCGGCCCGCACGTGTATATCTGGTCCGGCCGCGGACGATTCCGAAAACGCACAATGGAAAGATCCAGCATGTACGCTTGCGGGAAATGTATTTAAATGGGACGCTGCGTGAGCAGGGACTGATTTTGTATCCTGATTACTAACCCGTTATGCCCAACCACAACTGATACAGACCAAAACAGAACAACGCGACCGCCGACACACCCAGCAATGCGCGGTTGAACTTCGGACCCAATTGACGTGCACTTCCAAAGACGATGATGATCGCAGACAACGCCAGAATGATCGTCACGTAAAACCCGAGCAGAAGACCAATGCCGTTAAGTGGAGTTTCGCGCCAGCCCCTGAGCAGGATGGGGCCGGTAACCAGGCTCCAAAAAATGTAGGGGCCCGGGCTCAACATGTTCATCATCGCAGCTTTGAAAATGCTCTGTTGCGTTGTCGATTCTTCAGGTGGGATGTACGGGTCAAAGTTCTTCCACGATCTGTATGCGCCATGTGCAAGATATAAAACAAATAATCCGCCTGCGATGTATAGAAATCGTTGGAACCAGAGCGGAATTTGACTCAACACGAATAAACACAGGGCGATGATCGGCCCGTCGCTGACCAAGGGCGCCAGCGCGGCGATCAGAGTCCGCCTCCAGCCGCGTGCCAAAGATTGCGAGATGAGATAAGTTTGGAAAGGCCCGGGCTGCGCGGCTGCGGCGAATCCGTAGCCGATGCCCTGCACGATGTAAAGCCACATTTTTAAGGTCTAGCCCATTCTGCAATTGCCTGGATATCTTCCACCGTACTGCGACAGCATCCGCCGATCATGCGCGCTCCCGCTTCATACCAGTTCTTTGCCTCTTCGCTGAACGATTTATAAACTGGATCGCCGTTCCATTCATGCTTGTATGCGTTATATGATTCGCCCGAGTTGGGATAGACGAGGATAGGTTTGTCCGTCGCCTTCTTCGCTTCGCGGATCAGCGCTGGGATAAATCTCGGCGATGTGCAGTTGACCCCGACTGCCACCACCTGTGAACTTGACTCGATCTGCAGGATACACACTTCGAGTTTTTCTCCTTCACAAACATGCACCTCATCGCGGCAACTGAAACTGATCCACGCGTGGACGCCTTCAAACTCGTCCAAGAGTTTGACCAGCGCCTGCGCTTCGATGGGGGATGGGATCGTCTCACATGCTAATATGTCCGCGCCGGCT
>DATHRQ010000060.1:0-18651 GCA_035465095.1 Anaerolineales bacterium
GCCAGTTCGCACTTGTTGTAACGGATGGCCATTTCGACCTGCCAACGACGCGCATAGGCCAGAACGATCTGCCAGGCAAGCGCGGGGGAATGAGCAGGTTCACTGGTGAGCAGGTACCAGGGAGACTGACCCTTGCGTCGGGCAACGACCAACCAGAGTGGCTGCTGATGAGTGGGGTCTGCGACCGGAAAAGCGATGACCCCTGTTTGGCGCATACATCGTCGACGCGCATCCCACAGCAAACGATGTTCCCATGAGCGTTTGCCTTTGCTGATCTCGCCGGGCTTACGCACTTGTTCCTGTTCATCCAGGAGTTGGTAATTCTTGGGCCAGCGCATCACGAAACGAGCACCGTGTAGAAAGACCTGGGTCAGCCAGGGATTGCCTGCAAAGCCGCGATCCCAGACATGCAGGACTTCTTTGCCCCATACTTGGTCAATTCTTGCTAGCACTGCCCCTTCTACTGCCCGTTTTTGGCTTTTTTGCTCGCCGCGTGTGGTCCACCAGCGCATATGCGCCAGGGTGGGCTTGCCTTTCCAGCCCACCACCAGGATCTTCAGCCAATGAAATCCGGGCACACAGACCGGTCTGCCGCCAGGGGGATTGAAGTAGCCCGGCTTGATGCGTTTGAGCCGCACCGCTTTCGTCGAACGGACTGCACATAATCCTTCGGCTTGCAAACTCTCACTCTTTTCCAGCACACTTTCATCCCAGATGACCAGCGGTCGTTGCCTTTGTGCCCACAAGGCTTCCACGCGTTGCGTGCTAGCCTGCCAGAAGTAGTCCTCGATCAGTTCTGCTTCCCACCTCTCACTATGCACCAAATTGCTGATCCGTTTTGTCCCGGCACAACTTCTCTCTGCTCCCAACAAGTAGCTGCCCAACTCGCTCAGCAACAAGCCGTTATTACGGTGTCGGTGGATCACGATCGCCATCACCAATCCCAGCAAGGTGTTGACCAGACGCCGATCCAATTTCTCGTTCAATTTGACCAGCAACGGCCAGAGCAGAGTCACCAACTGCTCTTCCAATTGCCGCGAGCGCTCTTGTTTCTCCGCTTCTTTTCGTTTATCTTTGAACATGATAGACCTCCGGTTCAGCCAGTTTTTTTGCAAACTTAGCTTACTCCGGAGGTCTATCTCTTTGCCACTCCCCTCATTCCTTAATTTTGGGGTGTGTCATGTTTTTGTTTCTTCCGAACTTTAACAATTACATATTGGCAAGAATGTCCGCCTTTTTCCTCTCATAATCATTAAAGGAGATCAGATCCTTATCAAGCATTTCCTTGAGTTGTTCCATCTTTTGTTCCACCGATGTCCCAACCATGGCCAAATTAGGCATGATCATAACAGCGGTTCTCCCAAATGGTACACTGGGAATACTGGCTTTGTTGCCCATATACAACATGCGGGCAATCCAATGCCCTACCAGTGCAAGCAAATACAAACTGACTGGAGCAATCACGCCCAGCCCAAAAACGACCACCCAGCGCACGATTGGGACAGTAAATAATTTTGCGATCAACAAAGCAGCACCGCTCAAGATTGGCGCTGCGACCAGTGGGAAAACAAATACAATGAATAGATCCATTCCCAATTCACTTGACTCCCTAAATATGGTCCCGGCAAATATACCAACCAACATCAGCAACCACCATAAAGCCAGTGGGATAGAGGCTGTTATCAAGAATAGGAGACGAGTATATTTCTGACGAACTTTTGCCATCCAACCATCATTTGTAGATTTCATTTTATTACTACCTTTCTTTCATTGAATTTTGACAAGATTTTACAGGTTAAATACCTCTTTATCACTTTCAGGTCTGTTGGGCCTCTTTACAATCAAGCAAAGCAAAAAATGAAGTTTCTGGATGAATTTTCCCTTGACGAGCCGAACATTTGTGCTATACTTTTGACTACACACAATTTAAGACCTATACACTAACTTTTGGAGAAATAATATGGCCGCTCGAAAGAAAAAAGCATCCGCCCCCATCGAACAGACCGAAATGCCCGTCGACGACAGCGCCAAGAGAGCCGTGCTTGATAAAGCCGTAGACGATATCCTCAAGCGCTACGGCGAGGGCTCGATCGTCCGTTTGGGTGAGGCGCAGTTCATGGAAACCGAGGTCTTCCCGACCGGTTCGCTCTCGCTCGATATCGCCCTCGGCGCAGGAGGCATCCCGCGCGGACGCGTCAGCGAAATCTACGGACCTGAGTCCTCGGGCAAGACCACCATTTGTCAGCATATCGTGGCCGAAGCCCAGCGCATGGGCGGCGTGGCCGCCTTCATCGATATGGAACACGCGCTCGACCCCGTCTATGCCGCGCGCGTCGGTGTCGATATTGACAACTTACTCGTCTCCCAGCCCGATACCGGTGAACAGGCACTCGAGATCGCTGAAACGCTCGTCCGCTCCGGCGGCGTGGACGTGATCGTAGTTGACTCGGTCGCCGCGCTTGTGCCCCGCTCCGAGATCGAAGGCGACATGGGCGATGCCACCATGGGCGTACAGGCCCGGCTCATGTCCCAGGCGCTGCGCAAACTTTCAGGTGCCATCAACCAGACCAAAACAGCCCTGATCTTTACCAACCAGCTGCGCCAGAAGATCGGCATCATGTTCGGTAATCCCGAAACGACCACCGGCGGCAACGCGCTCAAATTCTACGCCTCCGTGCGTCTTGATGTGCGCCGCATTCAGGCCATCAAGGTCGGCGACGAGGTCATCGGCAACCGCACCCGCGTGAAGGTCGTCAAGAACAAGGTCGCTCCGCCCTTCCGCACCGCCGAGTTCGACATCATGTTCAACGAAGGCATTTCCAAATCGGGCGACATCCTCGACCTGGCCACCCGCTTTGAGGTCGTCACAAAACGCGGCGCCTTCTACTCCTACGGCGATACGCGTCTCGGCCAGGGACGCGAAAATGCCAAAGACTTCCTGCGCCAGAATCCCGACCTGATGGACGAGATCGAAGGCTATATCCGCCAGCAGGCCATCGCCGGCGAGATCATGCTCCCGCTTGACATGCAGGAAGAGGTCGATGAAGAATAAAGTAAGGATTGAAATAAGGGACTCGTTGCCGCGAGTCCCTTTTGATTTAAGGATTACAGGCTCCGCCTCATGACGCACCCTTCGACACGGTTCAGAACCAGCCTCTGCCTGATCTCCATCTTCCTCATTTTTCTCACCACAGCCTGCTCCTCCGCTCCCACAGCGACGCCGTTCATCCCCCCCACCAACCAGGCGCTGCTTATCGAACCGACCCTTATCTTCGTTCCCACGCCCGCCGCGACGGTCGAGAACATCGAAATCCCGTTGCCCACGATCATCCCCACCATCGACCAGTCCGCCTGCGTCAACAACCTGACCTTTATCGAAGACGTTACAGTGCCAGATAATTCATTTGCTTCGTTCGGTTCGTCCATCGACAAACAATGGCTGGTCGAGAACAGCGGCACCTGCAACTGGAATTCAGCCTACCGCCTGCGTCACATCGGCGGAGCGGTTCTCGGCGCGCCCGGAGAGATCGCCCTGTTCCCCGCCCGCTCCGGCACTCAAACCACGATCCGGATCGTCTTCACCGCGCCCTTCGAGGAAGGCGTGTACGAATCCGCGTGGCAGGCTTTCGACCCGCACGGCTTTCCCTTCGGCGACCCGATCTATATGCGCATACTGGCAACGCCCTAAAGGAAGCGCCTCAATGGTAGGACAAAGCCTTGTGCGCTGCCTTTGGCCAACTTGAAAAGAAAGTAAACGAGGTATAAAAATGACTCAACAAACCGACTTCCCCACCGTCTTCAAGGAACTAAAATCCATCATTGCACCTTTCGCAAAGAGACTGAACGTCACAACAGATACCAAGGAAAACTATTCTGTGGACGGTCCTTATAGCGAGAAATGGAAACGGGACCTTTTCTTCGCATCTGCAAATATTAAGAAGAACTACGTTTCCTTTTATCTAATGCCCGTTTATATGTATCCCGACCTGCTCAACGAAATCAGCCCGGAACTGAAGAAACATATGCAGGGAAAATCCTGTTTCAACTTCAAGAAGGTCGAGCCGCAACTACTTAAGGAACTGGCCGATCTCACAAAAAAAGGCTATCAACGGTTTCAAAAAGAAGAGGGATGGAAATAGTAATCGAAAGGTATACCGTATGAAATTTAGACTTGAACTCCCCATCGACAAACCGCTCACAGAGGTTTGGAAGGCCTTCGACAGCGCCGAGAATTTGAAAGAATGGCAGCCCTCATTGATAAAGTTTGAGCACGTCAGCGGCACGCCCGGTCAGCCGGGCGCGGTCTCCGAACTGACCTACAATGAAAACGAGCGTGAATTCACGCTGACCGAAGAAATCACCCTGCGCGAAGAGCCCCATCGTTTCGATGGTGTCTACAAAAACGAATTTTCCGATAGCTTCATCAGGAACACCTTCGTTGAAAAGGGCGAAAATGAAACCCTCTGGATGACCGAAACCGATTTCAAATTCAAGACGCTGCCGATGAAGATCATGGGTCCCCTGATGAAAAGGAACTTCGTCAGGCGCACCTACAGGGATATGGAACGCTTCAAGGATTTTGTAGAAGGTATCGAAGGAGAGCAACATGACGACAAAAACAGCTGAAAAACTGATCAGGGATTACGAATTTAACGCCATGCTCGTTCATCGTCTTGTAGACGGCCTCACCCACGAAGAAACGCTCATTCAACTTCCCATTGAAGTGAACTGCCTCAACTGGGTGCTTGGGCATATCGTTACCAATCGCAGTCATGCCCTGGAAGTCGTTGGCGCAGATCATGCCTGGCAGGAGGATGTGAGGCGGTTGTATCATACCGGCACAGAGAACATTACACCCGAGGGCGAATCCATGCAGGTGCATGCCTTATTGAGGTATCTCGATGAAAGTGTGGAACTGCTGAAAACCGCGTTGGAAAATGCGAGCGAGGAATACCTATCGGAAAACTTTACCAACTATCGGGGTGAAAAAACGCGCGAGGCACATCTCGGCGGCTTTCATTGGCATGAGACGTATCATATCGGTCAACTGGAAATATTCAAGGCGCTCGCAATCAGTCAGCGTGAGTAAATTTGCGCCGGCTTGACAGACCAGCCCGCCACTAATCGTATGCCTTTTGCCTAATCAGACTTCCGAAGTCTAACAACGGGTGGATTATAATCACCCGCATGAAACAGGGAACCTTCGAGATAAACACAAATCAAAGATTTTGTAGAAGGTATGGACAAATCATGGAAATGGACAAGTCCAAATGGATGATTCCTGTTAGAATAGCCGACGAGGAAGCCCTTCACGGGCTTCTTCCGTGTAAGCAAAGGAATCTCATAATTCATGCAATTTAACTTCCGCCTCTTTTGGCGCACCACATATCGCTCAATTTTTCCCGGAGAGAACACCAAAGCCCGCCTGACCCGCAAACGGATCATCTTTCTGGCCTTGTTCTACGCAGTCTGGCCCTTCGGTCAGCTCATGCACTGGTTCTGCTTTCTACTCGATGATATCTTCTTTCCCGGTTATAAGACTCAGGTCATCGAAAAGCCGCTTTTTATCCTGGGCAACCTGCGCAGCGGCTCCACCTTCCTTCACCGCCTGCTTTCCCGCGATACAGATACCTTCACCAGCCAGACCACCTGGGATATCTACCTGACTCCCTCCGTCGTACAGAAGAAGATCACCCAGGTCGTCGCCCGCCTCGATAATAAACTGGGCGGGCATTTGCACCGCGCACTGCATGCCTTCGACGATGCTACGCTCGGCAAATTCAAGATCCACCAGATCTCCTTCTTCCAACCCGAAGAGGATGAGAATATCCTGCTGCATGCCTGGGATTCTTTCTGGGTCAGTTTCCTCTTCCCCTTCATGAACGAACTCCCCAACTACCAGCACTTCGATGAGGCCCTCCCGGACTGGCATAAAAAACGCATCATGACCTTTTACAAATCGATGGTGCAGCGTCACATGTATGCCACGGGTAGTAAATATTTTGTGGCGAAGAACCCGGCTTTCAGTCCGAAGATCGAAACGCTGATCGAGTTCTTCCCCGATGCCCGCATCATCTACCTCGCCCGCAATCCGCTGGATATGCTCCCCTCCACCGTCTCTTGGATCAACTACGCGCGCCGCGTCTTTACCGACCCCGGCGACGGCTATCATTATCTGGACGAGATCGTGGACTTTACCCAACACTGGTATCGATATCCCCTTCGATACCTGGATGCGCATCCTTTGCCCCGCTACCTGATCCTAAACTACGACGATCTGATCCAACGCCCGGAACAGGTCCTGCGCGAATTCTACGAACAATTTGGCTACCCCGATAAACCCGGACTGGAAGACATCGTAGACGAAGCCGTCAAAGAAACGCTAACCTTCAACAGCGACCATACCTACTCCTACGAAGATATGGGCTTCACGCGCGAACAGATCATCGAACTATATGCCGATATCTTCGAGCGCTTTGGATTCGATAAGCGTGAAGACGAGTTATCGAGCGTAAAAGCGAAAACATCGCAGATACCCGCAGCAGATTAAGCAAAAGTCCGACGAAATTTCGTCGGACTTTTGCTTTGTCATAGACTTCTTTTCCTAAACAGGTTCTTCCTTTGGCTCCCTCTCCCCTACGATTTGATATTCATCTTCCCAACCCTCGGCAAAGGCCGAGTTGATTGCCTTATAGCGCACCATCAACAGGATCGTACCGGCAACCGCCATCAATGCCGCCGCAACCATTGAAAAACTGATAAATGAATCCCCGATCTTCGGCTGGTCAGGGCGGAAGAACTCGATCCACACACGTCCAATGCCGGCCAACATCAACCAACCTGCAAAAATGGTGCCGGGTTTGATTTCCTTTTCATAGCGGCGCGAGAGCCAGATCAGAAAGCCAGCCGCAGCAAAATTCCAGAGCATCTCATAGGCAAACGTCGGGTGGAAGCGGGTTGCTTCGCTCAGTCCCCTGAACTCAGGCAGGCGGTGCGTCATATCAATGGGAATTCCCCACGGTAGATCCGTCGGCGGACCGTATAACTCCTGATTGATGAAGTTCGCGAGACGCCCGATCCCCTGCCCGATTAAAAGCGCAGGGCCGGCGGCGTCAAAGAACAGCCAGGGATCCAGTTTTTGACTGCGCAGGAAGAGGATCAGTGTCACCGCACCGAAAAGCAACCCGCCATAGATATGCAGCCCGCCCTCCCATACTTTATAGATCTTTGAAGGGTCGTCCAAGTAAATACGGCTGCCGCCCAGGGTTGCATTCATCACATACCATAAACGGGCGCCTATAATACCCATCGGCAGAACGCCGATCGGGAGGAATAAACGGAATTCTCCAAGGCTGGGAAATCTGAACTTCGGCCCAAAATACCACGGCCAGATCAGCGCATCCCAAATACTTTCCGGGTTTTCGCCGCGGCGTTTGAGTTCGTTCTCAACCAGCAGGGAACCGACAATAACGCCGACCATGACGATCACGCCGTACCAGCGCAGGGAGAAATTGCCAATTGTAAAAATTACAGGGTCGATCATATGCACCTCAACAGGGAATTTTCGGGGATTATATCACTCGTGCGTGAGTATGAATGTCCACTTTATGTAGTCACTACTCACAATAAGACAAATAGGGCATACTCTGCTCTAAAATTCGTTAGATTTCCTTGAAAGTCGTTTTTTTCTTGCCCCGCTCGAACGAACGTGCTATAATAACAGCAACTCCCCTGAGATTTTAACAACATCCTGAGTGCGTGATCCGGTTGCAGGCAATATAACCTGACCGGGTGGCGCGTGACTAAATTTGACAGAAAATCCAACTCCACCACGAAGACTACCATAAGGGACTTTTCCAGGCTCCGCACGGGGCGCTGGCATGGCTATTGTTGCCAACAATCATTCCATACACAACAAAAAGAGAAAAATAATATGAAAATACTAGAACTCGAGAACGAACCCCTCTCAAAATTGCGCGGCATGGCAAAGGAATTGAATATTCCCAATGCCCATCGCCTGAAGAAAGAGACCCTCGCCATGATGATCCGCGAGGCGGAGGCGCAAAAGGAGGGCATCGAACTGCGGGGCGGCATCCTGGAGATCATGAACGAAGGTATCGGCTTTTTGCGAGCCACCAATTACAGGATCAGCGATCAGGATGTATACGTCTCACAGGCACAACTCCGCAGGCATGAACTCAGGGCAGGTGACCTGGTCATCGGGCAGGTGCGCCCGCCGCGTGAAAGCGAACGACATTATGGATTATTGAAAGTTGAATCGGTTAATGGGCTGGATATCAAAGAAGCTACAAGACGACCTCTTTTTGAAAACCTGACCCCGATCTTCCCTGACAAACGATTTGATCTTGAAACCGACCACGATACGCTCGCCCCACGACTGATCAACCTGATCGCTCCCATCGGACGCGGTCAACGCGGGCTGATCGTTTCACCCCCCAAGGCGGGAAAAACAACAATTCTGAAACAAATTGCAAATGCCATTTCAACCAAATATCCTGACGTACATCTAATTGTGGCCCTGATCGGTGAACGCCCCGAGGAAGTGACCGACATGGACCGCTCCGTGGACGCGGAAGTGGTGGCATCAACATTCGATGAGCCGGTTACCGCTCACGTCCGCACGGCAGAATTGGCCCTCGAACGCGCCAAGAGGCTGGTAGAGATCGGACGGCATGTGGTCATCATGATGGACTCGATCACACGCCTCGCACGCGCATATAACCTTGTTGTAAATCCATCCGGGCGTACCCTCTCAGGGGGTATGGACCCTTCGGCGTTGTATCCGCCCAAGCGTTTCTTCGGAGCGGCGCGTAATATTGAAGAAGGCGGTTCGCTGACCATTATCGCAACCTGTCTTGTGGACACCGGTTCACGGCTCGACGACGTTGTATACGAAGAGTTCAAGGGCACAGGCAATATGGAATTACACCTGTCACGCAAACTTCAGGAACGACGCATCTACCCCGCAGTGGACATCGAACGCTCCTCCACGCGCCGCGAGGACCTGCTGCTGGGTCCCGATTTATTGCAGCGTGTCTGGCTGATGCGCCGCATGTTCACACAAATGACCTCGCCACCGCCGGGAGGCGCCGGCATGGATAACGCTGTTGCAACCGAGGCAATTGTTACCCGGCTGGACCGGGCCCGGGATAACCAGGAATTCCTTGAGAATCTCGGAAACGAAGACTAATCAAAGAGTGTGTCGCATATAATTCAAGCCGCCCCATGTGTGTGCTGGATGGCTGCTTGTGCTTAACTACTTAATGTCTAAATTCACATCCTATTTCAGGAAAAATACATTTACCGTTATTAGCTGGCTCGTTACCCTGGCTCTTGTGGCCGGGATTGTTGGCGGCGCATTGGCCTGGATAAGATCCACAAGGGTCGTGCAGGCTGCTGTTCCCAATCCGACTCAGGCTCCAGATAAGAAACAACCTCAGGTGGAGATGCCAGCCCTGAGCGGCGGTTCTGAAGCGTTCGTATCCATCGGGAGAGACATCCAACTCAAGACGAATGCCCCTGCCGATAAACCGCGTTATAAGCCTGTCGAGCATCGTGTGTCGCGCGGCGATTCGATGTTCGCAATCGCTGAATCCTATAAACTCGAGCCTGAAACGATCCTGTGGGCCAACTACGACGTTTTGCAGGATGATCCGCACAGCCTAAAACCCGGGCAGGTTTTGACAATTCCGCCAGCCGATGGCATTTATTACCAGTGGAAGGAAAACGATACGCTTGAATCGGTTGCGAACGAGTTCGAGGCCAGCGTGGACGACATATTGAATTTCCCGGGAAACGATATCGATCTCTCCGACCCCAAGGTTGATTCGGGCACGTGGGTCATGATCCCCGGCGGTAAACGTGAATTCGTGCAATGGCTTGTCCCGACCGTGGCAAGCGGCGCGTCGGGGACATCCTCAACCAGCCAGAACGTATGCCCAGGCGGCGCAGTCGGAAGCGGCGGATTTGTGTGGCCGGCAGATGCCCGTTCGCTCTCAGGCAATGATTACTGGTCCGGGCATCTCGGCATCGATATTGCTGCCGGTCAGGGCGCCGCGGTCTATGCCGCGGACAGCGGTGTCGTGACCATGGCACAGGGCGGCTATAACTACGGTTATGGGAATGTCATCCAGATCGATCATGGGAACGGCTACTCCACCGTTTATGCCCACTTGAGCGTGATCGGTGTAGGGGTATGCACAAGCGTGGGCGCCGGTCAATGGATCGGGGCCTCCGGAAATACCGGCAATTCACAGGGAGCCCACCTTCATTTTGAAGTTCGCCAGGGCGGCGGTTTCATCAACCCGTGGTTTGTCTTGCCCTGACCAGACCAGATAGATGAACCCTCTCATGAACCAACAAGAGCTCGAATTAGCTCTTTCAACCCTGAACTTAAAGGAAATACGTTTCTTCGACAGCACCGGCTCAACAAATAATGAGGCGCTGGCGTGGGCCAAAAACGGGGCAGGGGATCTTTCATTGGTTGTGGCAGATGAACAAACTCTTGGCCGCGGCAGATTTGACCGTCGCTGGTTTACACCGCCAAGAACGGCTCTTGCCTTCAGCCTGATCCTGCGCCCCACTCATGAGGAAAAGCCGCTTCTTTCCCGCATCGTTGGCCTGGCTGCGCTTGCCCTGTCAGATGTTTTGCTGACGCTTGATCTGGAGCCACAGATCAAATGGCCTAATGACATATTACTAAACGGACGGAAACTAGCCGGAATACTTATCGAAGCGACCTGGGTTGAAGATGAAGTGAACAGCCTTGTAATCGGTATGGGGGTCAATGTTGCCAAGGCTGCCGTGCCCTCCACTGATATTTTAGGATTTCCTGCAACCAGCCTCGAGAACATGCTTGGATATGTTCCAGACCGCAAGGTTTTATTGCATGCCATCCTTGCAAATATCATTGCGCTGCGCCCACACCTGGGGACCGATTCGTTCATGTCGTCGTGGGAGAAAAGGCTTGCCTATTACGGCAGGCAGGTTCGGGTCGAGATGGGAGGCGAAAAATCCGTTTCAGGCAAGGTCGTGGGGTTGGAGTCTGATGGCAGTTTGCGCCTGCGGGGCGATGATGGCAATTCCATATCAGTACAATTTGGGGATGTTCGCCTGCGATTGTTCACATGATATACTCTTCCCCGAGGTAATCTATGTTCGATAATTTACGTGACTTTTCAGACGATCCCCTATACGAAGGCGAGCAGGAAGCCCTTTATAAGGAGCCCGAACTTGCTTCAGAGCCTTCTGTTGCGGCCGTAAAACGCCGCAGGAAAAAGAAGGGAAAGTTTCTGGGGATGACAGCTCAACAACGGCTTTTGGTCTCTGTCATGTTCATGTTCGCGGTCTGCCTTATAGGAACATTAGCAATGTTCGTGATGGGTAAGATGTCTCTTTTCTAAGCACATCACAATAAAGTTACCAGGTCCTGAAAAAACATAATTTTCAGGACTTTTTGTTTAACTCTGTAAGATGCCGGTAAATCAGTCCATCGTTACAATATGAGAATATTAACCCGCTCTTTTATATTGTTAGCGATTTTTAGCGGTGCATGTGCGCCGATTATTACCGAAACTCCCACGCAAGAGATTACTGAAGAGGCTGCCACAGTGCCCATTACACCCGATCCGACACCAACCATCGATCAAAGCGAACCGCCCCCACGCGGCGCCGAAAGTCAATTCAGCACTGATTTCACGCGGCACAGCGTTCCCTACAGCACCATCCTCTCCGGCGGGCCTCCCAAGGATGGGATTCCAGCCATCGATGCTCCAAAGTACGTATCCATTTCAGAAGCCGATTCGTGGTTACAGTCCGTCGAACCGGTCGTCAGCGTGGAAGTGGACGGACAGGGCCGCGCCTACCCGATACAGATTTTGATGTGGCATGAGATCGTAAACGATACATTGAACGGCGAACCGCTTACAGTGACATTCTGTCCGCTATGTAACACTGCCATTGCATTCAAACGAACCGTGGATGGACAACTGTTGGACTTCGGGACGACAGGCCGCCTGCGCTTCAGCAATCTGATTATGTATGATCGACAGACTGAAACCTGGTGGCAGCAGGCCACAGGTGAGGCGATCGTTGGTGAAATGCTGGGTACGCAGCTTGATTTTTATCCTGCCTCGATCGTTTCGTGGGAAAGCTTCAAATCGAAATATCCAAATGGCGATGTTCTATCAAAGGACACCGGATTTGGCAGAAACTATGGGCGCAACCCTTATACCGGGTATGACGATGTCAATAATTATCCGTTCCTGTATCAAGGCGCTCCTGTACCAGACGAACTCCCCCCGGTTGCACGTGTGTTGACCATCGACTTGAACGGCGAAGCCGTTGCCTATCCTTATGAGGTTTTGCAGGAGGTCAACGTTGTCAACGATACCGTTGGCGGTGAAGAGGTAGTGGTATTTTGGCAGGCTGGCGTTGCTTCGGCCTTGAACACTTCACAGGTGGCTACAGGACGGGACGTTGGCACGGGCGCTTCCTTCTCACGAACCCTTAATGATCAGACCCTGACCTTCCTTTACGATGGTACCGTTATCAGGGACGAAGAGACGAACAGTATCTGGAGCATTTTCGGCGAAGCCATAGACGGCGAATTAAAAGGCGCACAGCTCGACCCTGTGGTCTCCATCAATCACTTTTGGTTCTCCTGGGCAGCCTTCAAACCCGAGACAAGAATTTACCAGCCCTAAAAAAAGAAAAAGAGAGCGGACAAATTTGTCCGCTCTCTTTTAGATTAACTGTGGTTGCGGCTCTGCCTTATCCTCAGGCATTTCAGCGCCTGCTTTTTTCAGGTCTTCCGCTGAAATACGGGCAACAGACGCCACGCTGTCCCCTGGTTGTGGCCTGATAAGGTGCACGCCGCGTGTGGCGCGTCCTGCCTGCTTTACCGTCTTGTTCTTGATACGGATCGCCACGCCGTTCTCCGTAATGATCGTTAGCACATCATTTTTTTGAACGACACGGGCTGAAACGATCCTCCCGATATCTTTGATAGCCTTCTGGTCGATGGTCGCAATGCCATACGTGGCGCGTCCTTTTGGAGAGTAAGCCTTCAACGGAGTTTGTTTGCCAACGCCCCCAGAGGTGACCACCAGCAGCGCACCGTCTTTTTCCACCACGTCCATGCTTGTGACCACATCGTCTTTCCTCAACTTGATGGCGATCACGCCCGCGGCCTGCCTGCCCATTGCGCGCACTTTATCCTCGCTGAAGCGCAGCGCCTGTCCATTTTCGGTCACGAAGATTACCTCGTCATTGCCGCTGGTAACACGTGCCCAGCCCAATTGGTCGCCTTCCTCCAAATTCATGGCGATCAGGCCCGATGGGCGCACCGCTGCGAATTCCTCCATCACCACACGTTTCACCTTGCCGCGAACGGTTGCGAGCATGCAATATCCATGCGCTGAGAAGTCGGAAACAGCGATCGCGGCTGTGATCCGTTCGTTGGGTCCAAGCGCAAGAATATTGACGAGTGGAATCCCTTTTGCCGTGCGGTCGGCATCCGGAATTTGATATACCTTCTCGCTGTACACCTTGCCCTTATCTGAGAAGAACAACATCGTATCCAGGCTGCGTGCAGGAATGAGAGCGACCACGACATCCTCATCCTTTGTAGCGTGCCCCTTCACGCCGCGCCCGCCGCGCATTTGTGAGCGGAAGGCGGTCGCCGCCACGCGTTTGATATATCCGCGTTCGGTCAGGCTGATCAGGACCGCCTCATCCTGAACAAGGTCCGCTTCGCTCAGGTTTTCATTGGCATCCAATGCGATGCGTGTACGGCGTTCATCGCCGTATTTTTCGATCAGATCGCGCATATCGTCCTGAATCAGCGCCAGTATCTTTTTGGGATGCGCCAGCAGATCTTCAAGGTGTGCGATCGTTGTAGTGACTTGTTTGTGCTCCTCTTCGATCTTCCAGCGTTCCAGCGCCGCAAGACGACGCAGCTGCATATCAAGGATGGCCTGCGCCTGAAGGTCGGTCAGCTTGAAGCGTTTGATCAGGTTGGTTTTGGCAACATCGGCATCCTGTGATTCGCGGATGGTCTTGATGACCGCATCCAGGTTATTGAGGGCGATCAGCAACCCGTCAAGGATGTGCTGCCGCGCGCGTGCCTTGGCCAGATCAAAATTCGTTCGACGAATAATGACAGTCTGTCGGTGTTCGATAAAGATCTGCAGCGAACGCTTGAGAGATAATGTGCGCGGCTCGCCATCCACAAGGGCCAGCAACTGCACGCCGAAGGTGGATTGTAGCGTCGTGAATTTATAGAGCTGATTGAGAACCTTTTTCGGCTGCGCGCCGCGTTTGAGCTCGATCACGATGCTCATGCCCCGTCTGTCAGATTCGTCGCGCATATCGGCGATCTGGTCGATCTTGTCTGAGCGGGCAAGGTCGGCAATGCGCTCGATCAGGGTTGTCTTATTGATCTGATACGGGATCTCAGTGATAACGATCTTATATCGGCCGCCCTTCGCCTCCTCGATGTGCGCCATCCCGCGTACAACGACACGGCCGCGGCCTGTGGCATACGCGGATTCGATCCCCTCGCGCCCCACGATGATGCCGCCTGTCGGAAAGTCCGGTCCCGGAATGTATTCCATCAATTCATCAAGGGCAATATCATCCATTCTTGTGTAATTATCGATCAGGAAAATAATGGCGCCTGCCAACTCACGTAAATTGTGCGGCGGGATGTTGGTTGCCATGCCGACAGCGATCCCTGAAGTTCCGTTTAGCAGCATGTTCGGAACACGCGCAGGCAAAACAAGCGGCTCTTCCAGCGAATCATCGAAGTTGGGGCCAAAGTCAACCGTGTCTTTTTCGAGGTCTGCAAGTAATTCCTCTGCCAGCTTCTGGAGGCGGGCTTCGGTATAACGCATTGCCGCGGGTGCATCGCCGTCGATCGACCCGAAGTTGCCCTGCCCGTCCACGAGCAGGTAGCGCATGGAGAAATCCTGTGCCATGCGCGCCATCGATTCATACACAGCCGAATCACCATGCGGATGGTATTTACCCAGCACCTCACCGACGATACGGGCCGACTTTTTAAAGGCTGAGTTTGAACGAATGCCCAATTCGTGCATCGCGTAAAGAATGCGGCGATGGACGGGTTTCAACCCGTCACGCGCATCCGGCAGGGCGCGCGCCACGATCACGCTCATCGCGTAATCGAGATATGCCTCCCGCATCTGACCATCAATGTCTACTTGTTGGATGTTTCCAGAGTTATTGTTATCTTCGGCCATGTACTTTTCTCTCAATCGGTTATTGGCACAAAAAAGACACGAAGAACGAGTTTCCGCGACTCCGCGTCTTAACTAATGAAAGGTATGCCTGATTTCCCCTAATTATACCTCGCTATCAGTGGATGGAAAACCGATTCTTACCTCACTTTTACCTGATTCTCGGACTACATCCCCCTTTTTAAGAGAGGTCAGCAGCAAACAAAAAACCCGCCTTTCGGCGAGTCTCTGCTAGTGCCGAAGGAGGGGGTCGAACCCTCATGAGCGTAAAGCTCACTACGCCCTGAACGTAGCGCGTCTGCCAATTCCGCCACTTCGGCCTGTTTACTGCGAATTGAATTTTATCTCAAAGGGTCGTTTTGTCAACCTAGGGATGGTTTTGCAGAAAACAAAAAATGATTTATGCCATTTTGAAACATTCTGGTTGTAAACTCGTATTAAAAAGTGGAACAAAAACCAAGTTTGTGCGTCATGAATATTAGATGCACCTGCCGAAAAACCCCTCCCGCGGACTATGCTTAACAGTACTGTTGGGGGAAGAACTTTCGTGCAAAATAGTGGTTAATATAGGCATAAAGACTTTATGGAAAGGAGAAACCTATGTTCGTGGTCACCGTCGTACTTTGTTTGCTCGTGTTCGCTCTGATCGCTGGCGCGGACCTGCTCATCTCGAACATCAATGCAGATGAGTTGAGCAACATGGGTGTCGAGAAAAAATCATGACAGATGTCTCACATCCCATTCCCTAGCCCGAGGCTGAAGCACTCAGCGTCGGGCTTTTTTGTTTAACAAGGAAAAGGCCAAAATAGATAATGGGGTTTTAGGCAGAATCAACCATCGGTTGAGACAGAAGCGAGGACATTGTCCACAAGGTATAATAAGGAAAAATTTCACAGCTATTTATTTAGATTGGGTTCGATTTCATGAACAGGAGAGTATGAACATCCAACCTTTGCATACAAAAGTCGATAAATCACTCCAATCGTCGTATGGGACCATTGTGCTGGAGAACCATTCGGGTTTCCCGAACGAAGACTCCAATTTGTATTGCGTTGGCGATGATGGAAAGATCGTTTGGCACGCAGAGAAACCCGACCCGTACACACTGTATTCGCGCATGATGTTCAACGACGACGGCTTGACGGTTTCCACATACACCATCAACGGTCACGCCTGCGACCTTGACCCGGCTACGGGCAAAATTATAAGCACATCAAGTATTCTGTGAGTTAAAAAGTTGCAGGTTTGAACGTTCAAAGGTTTCAACTTGTCGACCTTTAAACCATTATGACCCAACCCTCCTTCGGATTCGTCCTAATCTTCCTACTCTTCAGTTTTCTGTTCTTTTGGAACTCTTACAAACTGTGGTTCAAAACGGACGAATATTACCAAGACCTTTATAATAGCCTGACCAACGAGAAGACTCCCTATCCCTTCAAGAATTTCTTTCTGAAGCGGCTGGAGAATAAGGGTAGTTGGATATTATGGCAAAAGATTTTCAGCCTGATCGGGATCGTAGCAGTCCTTGCGGCGGACGTGTTGGTGGTGATGGCTTATTTCCAATAGCCCACATTTCCGTCATTGCGAGTGGCGCCGCGCCACGAAGCAATCCCCAACACGTTGACGGCAATACAGAGTGAAACATGAAAAGAGAACTTTATCCCTGTGTGTACATCATGACCAACAAGTACAACAATGTTCTCTACACAGGTGTCACGAGCAATGTGCTCAAAAGAGTCAACGAACACAAAGAGAAGTTGATCGGCGGTTTTACAAGTAGATATAATGTAACCAAGTTGGTTTATTTCGAAGAATTTGAGACAATGCCCGAAGCCATTGCCCGCGAGAAGCAAATAAAGGGAGGCTCGAGGCAAAAGAAAATTGATTTGATTAACAGCAAAAATCCTGAATGGAAAGATTTGTATGAAGAGTTTTTTGCTGAATAAAGTCCGCCCCGTCATTGCGAGCGGAGCGAAGCAAACTCCAACATTGTGATGGGGATTGCTTCGTCAGCCCTTCGGGCTTCCTCGCAATGACGGATAAAAAATTACGGAGGTAGCATTGAAAATCATCGCATGTATCAAACAAGTCCCAGACTCGGAGGCGAAGGTCAAAGCCGAGGACGGGCAGGTCACGTGGGGGGAGGCGCCGCTGGTCATCAACCCGTTCGACGAGTACGCGGTCGAAGGCGCGCTCCTGACCAAGGAAGCCAACGATGGAAGCACAGTCACCGCCCTGTGCATCGGACCCGAATCCGCCAAGGATGCGCTCAAGCACGCGCTCGCCATGGGTGCGGACGAAGCCGTTCTTGTTTCAGACCCCGCGCTGGAGGAGATCGATTCGGTCGCTGCGGCGCGCGTCCTGGCTGCGGCGATCCAAAAGATCGGGGATGCTGATATGGTCGTTTTCGGGCGGCAGACACTCGACAACGGCTCGGGGCTGACCGGCGCACAGACGGCGCGTGTCCTCGGGTGGCCCATGCTTGGGTTGGCCGGGCAGATCAAGGTCGAAGATGGAAGCGTGCAAATCGAACGAGTCATCGAAGAGGGCAGGGTCACCGTCAGCGCGAAGATGCCCGTCGCGGTGAGCGTTGTCCAAAGCATTGGCGAGCCGCGCTACCCATCCTTTATGGGCATCCGCAAAGCCTCGAAGGCTGAAATTCCCATCTGGTCGCTGAGTGACATCGGCGCAGATGCACCTGCCACGGTCGTCAAACGCACAGAGTTGATGAACCCGCCCGCGGATGAAACCGAAATCGAGATCATCGAAGGCGAAACACCCGAAGCCATCGCCGAGACGCTCGCCGATAAAATCATTGCGGAGAAGGTGCTATGAAGACTTTTGTTTATATCGATCACTTCAAGGGCGAGATCCAGCCCGCCTCTTGGGAGGCGATTGGCCTCGGTAAATCGCTGGGGTCGGTCAGCGCCGTCGTGTTCGGTTCAGGCGTGGATGCGATCGCAAAAGCCGCGTTTGAACACGGCGTAGATGAAGTCTTTGTCGCCGATGATCCCGCGCTGGAGGATTTCCGGGCAGAACCGTATGCATCCACCTTTTCGGCGCTCGCTTCATCACAAAGCCCGGACCTGATCCTGTTCCCCATCACCGCCCGCACCCGTGATCTGGCTGCTATGTCCGCCGTGGATTTGAATACAGGTGTGTTGACTGATATTGCCGCCCTAGAAGCAGACGGCGATACGCTGGTCGCGACCCGTCCGATATACGAGGGCAAAGTGTTGGAGAAGGTTGTTTGCTCTGCCAAGCCCGTGATGGCGAGCATTCGTCCGCGCTTCTTCCCCAAGCCAGAACCCGATTCAGGCAAAACAGGCGAAGCCACGAAAGTGGATATCAAATCTGATGCGCTGACCACAGT
>DATHRQ010000061.1:0-3930 GCA_035465095.1 Anaerolineales bacterium
TTGATGCCCGGTCGAATCAAAAAGAGGGCGCCGGGTGCGCCCTCTTACATGGTGCGCTGGGCGGGAGTCGAACCCGCACGCCTTGCGGCACATGGCCCTCAACCATGCCTGTCTGCCAATTCCAGCACCAGCGCCCTAGCAGGCACGGCGTATTATAATCGTATACATGACGTTGTCAAGCAATGATGAATTTTACAGCTGCCAGCAATAAAAACATCGAGGAGACAAAATGACAAAGATCATTGTGGATGCCATGGGGAGCGACAATTCGCCAGTGCCGGATGTGGAGGGAGCCATCCTGGCGGCGCGCGAATACGGCGTGGAAATTATCCTGACGGGCGACGCTTCCAAGATTCAGCCGATACTTGACCAGGCGTTAGCCAGTTCTGGCGGGGCTGATCTGCCGATCAGCATTGTCCACGCACCTGAAGTGTTGACGATGAAGGACAAGGGGGCAGATCTCGTCATGAAGGCGCGCCACAAGGATGCTCAGAATTCGATGGCCGTCGGATACGATATTCTGAAGCGCGGCGAAGCGGATGCCTTCGTCACGGCCGGCAATACAGGCGCGGCGATGGTGACTGCGTTGTTTCGCCTGGGGCGCATTCGCGGTGTGGATCGACCGGGGCTGGCCGCACCCTTCCCCACTGCAACCGGCATTTGCACTGTAATGGATATTGGAGCAAACCCCGATTGCAAACCGCAGAACCTCCTGCAGTTTGGCATCATGGGTAACGTATATGCCCAGCGTGTGCGCGGCCTGACAAATCCGCGTATCGGCTTGATCTCGAACGGCGAGGAGGGAGGCAAGGGCAGCGAACTCGTCAAGGAGGCCTATCCGTTGATGAAAGAGGCGAACTTTAATTTTGTCGGTAATTTGGAGGGCAAGGAGATCTTCGGCGGCGAGGCCGATGTGGCTGTCGTGGACGGGTTTACGGGAAACGTGTTTCTCAAATCGACAGAGGCGGTCGCAAAACTGTTGATCGAAAAGATCCGCGAGGCAATCAAAGGCGGCGGGCCGCTCGCATTGCTCGGCGGTGCGTTGATACGACCTGCGATGGGCAAGGTCCGCAAGATGCTCGACCCCGCTGAAGAAGGTGCGGTTCCCTTACTTGGCGTGAATGGGTTGGTCTTTATCGGTCACGGACGTTCAGACGCCATTGCGATCAAGAATGCCATCCGTGTGGCAAAGGAAGCGGCGGAAGCGAAAGTGCTGGACGGCATCAAGGATGCCATCGAGGAAAGTTTGAAGAAATAAAAACTCATGAAAATCATAAAAAACGAAAAACTTATCAAACGTAACGGCAAGATCGGTCAATACACGAGTCTCGGTGCGCTGGTCGTGCTCGGCCTGGGCATGTATATATCCTTTTCAAGAACAGACTTGTTCCTGTATTCCATCGCTGCCTTGCTGGTCGGCTTTACGCTGACCCAGATCGGCATGTACATGGGCAACCGCTACGGACGAAGTCCGCGCCCCGATGAGAAGTTGGATGCGGGCCTTAAGGGTCTTCAAAATGAATACACACTCTATCACTACACCACGCCCGCTTCTCACCTGTTGGTCGGCCCCGCAGGGATCTGGGTGATACGGCCCTTCCACCAGCGCGGACAGGTCGTTTATAAAAAAAATCGCTGGAAAATGAGCGGCGGCGGCTTCCTGCAGAGTTATATGCGCATCTTCGGCCAGGAAAGCATCGGACGGCCGGATGTCGAACTGGAAGGCGAGATCAGCGCGGTCAGGAAGCACCTCGCGAAGCACATGGACGAATCCGAGATGCCTGATGTCAACGGGATGCTGGTCTTCACCAACGAGGATGTGGAGATCGATTCAGGCGATGCAGCAATCCCTGCGTTAAAGTTGAAACAGATCAAGAATTTCTTTCGGCAAAAGGCAAAGGAGAAGGAAAAGCCGATCACGCCGACACAGCTCGCGGCAGTCAAGGCTGTGCTGCCTAAAGAGAGCTAAATCCCACCATTGCGTATCGCCTTGGTCTCGATACGTCCCGCGCGATGCTTCGTCTTCGCTATCGCTCCGCTCTGCACGGGCGGGACTACTCGACCAGCGGGTCCTCTTTGCAATGACAGAATACTTTGTTTAATGATACACTTGTTCTAATTATGAACTCAATCGTATCCATTGACATCGAAACAACCGGATTGAATGCAGACCGCGACGCCATTATCGAAATTGGAGCGGTTAAATTCAAAGGCCATCGTGTGGAAGATGAGTGGGAAACGTTCATCAATCCCGGCAGACACATTCCAGATTTCATTACAGGGCTGACAGGTATCAGCGACGTGGAAGTGCGCAATGCCCCCAAGTTCAAGGACGTTGTGCACGACCTGGAAGCCTTCGTGGAGAACGCGCCTGTTGTGGGCCATAACGTCCGTTTTGACCTTGGATTTCTGCAAAAGGGCGGAATCCTGCAATACAACGAGGTCATCGATACGTATGAATTGGCCGCCGTCTTAATGCCGACCGCCAGCCGCTACAATCTCGGCGCGCTCGGCAAACAACTCGGCATTCTATTGCCCGCCACCCACCGCGCCATGGACGATGCCAGGGTCACGATGGCAGCCTTGAACAAATTGATTGAGATGGCACGCGAACTGCCACTGGAAGTGATCGCGGAGATCGTTCGTCTGAGTGAGCCGTTGGATTGGGATGCAAATTACATCTTCCGCGAAGTGCTCAAGACCAGAGCCAAAGACGGCATCAAAGCCAGGAAGACAAAAACACAAGCACCTCCACCCACATGGACTGATGAATCAAAACAGCCGCCGTTGACCAATCCTGATGAGCCCCTTCCGCTGGACGCAGAGGAGGTTGCCTCGATCCTTGAATATGGCGGGCCGTTCTCGCAGTACTTCGAGTCTTTCGAGCAGCGCCCCGAACAGATCGGGATGATCCGCGCAGTGTCGGATGCGCTGTCATACGGACAGCATTTGATGGTCGAAGCAGGTACGGGCGTCGGCAAATCGTTTGCGTACCTTGTGCCGGCCGCGTTGTTCTCGCTGCAAAATAACACACGCGTTGTCGTTTCAACCAACACGATCAACCTGCAGGATCAACTCATCCAGCGCGACCTGCCGAATTTGAGTCAGGCGCTCGATCTGGATTTCCGATTTTCGGTGCTCAAGGGGCGCTCGAATTACCTTTGCCCGCGGCGCATGGAAAACATGCGTGTCTATGGTCCGCGCAACAAGGACGAGATGCGGGTACTGGCGAAGGTCATGGTCTGGCAGATGAACAATCAGAGCGGGGATCGAAGCGAAATAAATCTGACGGGGCCGACCGAGCGTGAGGTGTGGACCCGAATATCGGCTGAGGATGACGCGTGCACGACCGAAACGTGCATCAAACGCACGCGCGGAGCCTGTCCGTTCCATCGTGCCAAGACCGCCTCGCAAGTCGCGAACGTACTGGTCGTCAACCACGCGCTGCTTCTATCGGACGTCGCCACAGGCAGCAAGGTCCTGCCCGAGTATTCGCACCTGATCATCGACGAGGGCCATCACTTGGAATCGGCAACCACGAATGCGCTGTCATTCCGTTTGAACCAATACGACATGGACCGCATGATGAAAGAGGTCGGCGGGACGAACGCGGGCGTGCTCGGACAGCTGCTGCGCGAGACGAAGGAAACGCTTCGCCCATCGGACTTCAGCCTGATCCAGCAGCGGACCAGCCACGCCACCGACATGGCCTTCCGCATCGAGCAGATGAACAAGGAATTTTTCAACGTGCTGGGTGAGTTTGCAAAGATGCAGCGCGAAGGACAGAGACAGTCAAATTACGCCTGGCAGTCACGTGTGCTGCCCGAAACGCGGACGATCCCATACTGGGACGAAGTCGAGATCGCCTGGGATGCGGCCGGCGAAACGCTGCGCAACCTGCTGAGAGAGCTGGCCGAGATCTACAAGGCC
>DATHRQ010000062.1:0-4457 GCA_035465095.1 Anaerolineales bacterium
ACCGCTTCCATCCGTTGGTCTGCGTCCTCCGCAATCAGCACAATCCTGCTCCCAAACGGAATCGTCCAACCCGCCCACGTGACGAGCGGTGCGTCCACGCGGATGCCGTATGCGTTGGGGATGTGTCCCGCGCCAAAGGCCTTGTGGTGCCGCACATCCAACACCACCACACCATCCTCCCTCATTACCTCGACTTCGCTGGCAGACAGCGGCTCGAGAATGGGAACCCCGCCCAATACTTTTGGACCTCTTTGATTCACTTCCCGCATATATTTGTAGTACGTTGGATAGGACGGCAGCCCCGTCAATGCCCGCTTTACGAACTCCTCTTCTGTTTGCGGCTGCGCCAGCGCGTTCGTATTGCGTTCATGCCCAATGGTGGTTGTGCGCTCTGAAGATGTAGGCGCAACGCAGAACGAGCCTGCGCCGTGCGTTGGGAAGACCTCGAGTTCATCCGGCAGTTTGAGCAGCTTATCGTGGATGGTGTGATACAGGTGACGTGCCAGCGGCTGGCTGAGCTCATCGCCAAGCAGGTCCGTCCGCGCAGCGCCGCCGACGATCAGCGCGCCGCCGCTGAACAGGGCAGATGGCGTCTTGTTGTCGGGTTCGACGATCAGGAAGGAGATGTGCTCAGGTGTATGCCCCGGTGTGGTCATGACGTGGATCTGGAAGGCGCCCAGATCGATCACCGATGTTTCGGTCAGGGGTTCATGGTCGAACCCGGCCTTTGCATCTGCGCTTGCGCCGACCCTTGCCCTGGTTTGATGCGCGATCTCCAGATTGCCAGAGACAAAGTCTGCATGCAGGTGGGTGTCGAGGACATGTGTCAGTTGAAGACCAAGTTCGTTGGCCGTATGCAGGTAGCGGTCCACGTCGCGAAGCGGGTCGATCAATATCCCCTTCTTTGTGTCATGAGAGCCTATCAGGTAGGCAGAATTGCCGAGTCCTGTGTCCACAAAGGGTTCGATAAAGAAGGTATTCATGCCTGAATTATACATCCCCGCTGGAGATGTTGTACAATAACCCGCTAGGAGATTACATGGAACAAAGATTTATACCTTTATTGTTGGTCGTGTTACTTGCGTTTTTTGTGCCGATCTTATTGGCGCGTTTCAAACAGATCCCTGCTGTGGTGGGGGAGATCTTGGCGGGCATCATCATTGGCCCGTCGATACTTGGCCTGGTTGACTCGCATGAGCCGACGCTCGAACTTCTGGCGGAGATCGGTTTTGCTTTTTTGATGTTCCTGTCGGGACTGGAAATCGATTTTTCGATCCTTTTTGCTGCCTCGCAGCGCGGCGGGGATATAAAGAAAAATCCGATTATGATCTCGGGGCTGTCATTTCTGTTGACGGTCGTTTTTGCGACGGGCATTGGATTTTGGCTGATGAGCGCAGGATATGTGAAAGACCCCTGGATGATGACGCTGATCCTTTCGACGACATCTTTGGGGATCGTTGTGCCGGTGTTGAAGGAAAAGAAGATGTCATCGAGCAATCTGGGGCAGACCATTTTGCTTTCTGCGCTGCTGGCTGATTTCCTGACGATGTTCCTGATCACAGTGTATGTTGCCGTTCGCTCGACGGGGTTGACCCTGAACATCCTTTTGATCGGATTGTTGTTCATCCCTGTTCTGTTGTTGTATCAATTTGGCGAGCGACATCTGCGCAGACCGTTTGTGCGCAGGCTCATCGAGGAACTTGCAGATGCAACCTCGCAGATCAAGGTGCGCGGCGCGTTTGCGTTGATGGTTGCCTTCGTGGTGTTTGCTGAATTGGTCGGCGCAGAGCTGATCCTGGGCGCGTTTCTGGCCGGCGTGCTGACTTCCCTGCTTAGCGAGCCGCACGATGAGAAGATCCGCCATAAGCTGGATGCGATCGGGTTCGGCTTTTTTGTCCCGCTGTTTTTCGTCTTCGTTGGTGTCCAGTTCGATCTTCAGGCATTTATAGGTAACCCCGCCGCGTGGATTTTGCTGCCGATCCTTTTGGTGGCGGCCTTTGCGATCAAGATCATCTCCGCTTCTGTGTTTCGATTTGCGTATTCGTGGCGCGAGTCGCTTTCAAGCGGGATGCTTTTGTCTGCCAGGCTGTCTCTCATCATCGCGGCTTCTTCCATCGGAGTCCGCCTGGGGGCGATCAGCGAATCGACCAATGCGGCCATCATTCTCATCGCAGCATTGACAGCCATGTTTGCGCCGCTGGGCTTTAATTCCCTGATGGATGCTTCGGATGGAAAGAAGAAGCGCGCCACCCTGATCTTCGGTGATAGTGAAACCGCTGTGGAGGTGGGCAGGGAACTACGCGCGCACGGCGAGAAAATTTTCTTCATCGAACTGGATAAGGAGCGGGAGGAGCGGATGCGTGAACAGGGCTTTAATGTCCTGAATGGGAGCGGGTCTTTGTCATCCATCATGGATTCGATTCCCGATGTCTATGTGGATGCATTTGTCGCTTTGAGTCAGGTCGATGACGAGAACCTGGAGGCCTGCCGGGCCGCACGTGCGCATGGTGTTGATCACATTCTTACGTTTGTCACCGAACCCATTCGCGTTCCGGACTTCCGCGCTCTGGGTGTGCAGGCGATCACACCGTCCATGCACCGCAGTTCACTGCTGGCGTTGATGGCGCGGAATTCATCCATCTTTTCGCTGCTGACTTCGACGGACGATGACCGCGATCTGCGTGAATTCATCATCTTTAATTCCAGTTTGCATGGCAAGTCGCTGGTGGACTTGAAGCTTCCGGCCGATGCGCTAGTGCTTGCAATTCGTCGCGGCGATGAGTTGATGGTCCCGCACGGAAAGACGAAGCTGGAAACGGGCGACCACCTTACGATACTTGCTGATCTCGATTCTCTCCCTCAGGTGGAGGAGTTGTTGGAAAAATGGTAGTCGGTCTTAATTCATTTTGAGTATGTGGTCGGTTTGGGTAACATGCAAATTCTTAAATCTTGTTTCGATCCTGTTCCAGTTTGGCATGTATTTCGGCCATTGGGCCGGAATAAACCAGCGGCTGGTAACTGTTTGGGGGGAACATCTGTAGGATCCAATACCCAAAACTTTCCATAAATTCGTCCCACGTGTAGGTTTCCCTGCGATTCATGAACGGGTTATTGATATAGATGTGCTCATTGGATGCACCGGTCACGACCACCCAATGTCCCACGCCTTTGGGGTGCAGACGGGCGGCGCCGGAGCCTTCCATCAGTGTACTTTGCGTGGCGCCAACGACAATGAAGGTTTCATCCACGAGCATTTTTGTGATCATATCCTTGATCTCATCGCTGTTCCTTTTTGTCATCGAGGTTTTGAGGGCGCCGGGGCTGTCCGGCAGGTGGCGCAGATTGCCAGCTTCAAAATAATACAGGTAGCTAAGATAGTAGCAGTGCGCCTTCCATCCGCTTGGGAAGGTGTTCGCAAATTGCTGTGCGAATTCGTAGGCGTTGGATCCGCCGGTCGGTTTGCGGGTGGTGCCCTTGATGCCCTGATAGATATAGCCCAAGGTGTTTTGTTTTTCGGTGATGGTTTCGTACACCATCGAAAGTGAAATATCGCCGCACAGGTTGCGGTGTGTCGAGGGAATCATCGGATCGTCGAATAGATATTCGGCGGCACGGTTCCCGGTTGGGTTCCTTGGCACGGACGTCGCCAGGTTGACGTTGATCAGTGTACCCTGCCCTGGTTCGTAAGGGACGTTATCCTCCTGATGATCCTCAGCGGGGCCTGGAGACGGCTCAGGAACGACCTGCGGAATGATCTCTGTATAGCCCAAGTGGATCCAGCGTCCGCTGTCGATCTCGCCCCAATCGCCGCTTTCCTGCCGCAGGTTGAATTCCTGGTCGCGTGTCACCGTGCCGACCACGACGTTGTTCGTGCCCGGGCCCTTACGCACGTTCAGCCGCGAAACGGTCACCCGCACGCGTTTGAGAAGCTGTCCCTTCTTTGGGGCTGTCGGAATTATGGCAGAACGCTCTGGAATGGAGTACCCTGAAATTTGCGTTGTATCCGTCCAGGCTTTTAAGAAAAAGGCAAGCGGGTATGCGTGCGCATTGCCGTCTTCCGGGTCGGTGTAGAGCGGGTCGTGGACATAGATATTTTTTAGATCCATGCCGACGGCCACTGAAAAATGCGGCCCTGCAAACGGTTTTTCCGTCAACCCGGCATCGTACAGCAGGCTGTACTTTGTCGGGATAATCAGCGGGATGCCAGCGTTCAAATAATTGAACAGGTCGTTGAGCGTCAGATCAGTTTTGAATTCGGAGGAAATCCCCTCGCTGCTCAATGCATCGCGGACGTGATCGACTGTCAAATATGGGTCACCCGAAATGTTGAACTTTTCATAGAACTCATCGGGCGTGATGAACGTACCGCTATACATCGCAAGCACCATGGCGACAGCTGCCGCGCCGCAATCGTTGTGACGGCTGTCTGCGCCCGCGCCCAGTTGGGAGATGTAGGG
>DATHRQ010000063.1:0-3228 GCA_035465095.1 Anaerolineales bacterium
GACGATGCTGACGCGCTGGTGACCCTGCGAACGTATTATCGCAAACGTCAGCAGCCGGTCATCGAAGCCGAGGGACGCGGCATGCCCAGTTATGTACTGCGCGCGAACACTGTGGCACAGGTGGAGCAGTTTCTGGGCGACCTGTTTAACCTGAGTGCGCCACAATCTCCTCGCGATAACCTGGAGGACATCCGCGGTGAAACGCAGCAGGCGATTGCCGCTGTGCTCAACGGCGAACGCTGGGTGGACCTGCCGCCGGGCCCGTCGCTCGTGCGGCGATTACAGCACGAAATGGCACGCGGCGCGGAGTTGGTCAGTCACTCGTATGGCAAGGAACCGCGCAGGCACGTGAGGATATTCCGTGAATAGTGAGTAGGGACAGGTCTCAAACCTGTCCCTACTTTTTTATGACATTTGACACCTGAATTTCATGGTGAGAGAACGTAATATGTTATAGGAGGGAAATGAATGGTTTATGCATTTGGGGGCAAATATGTTACGTGGGAGGTGTAGGCCATGAATGCAAGCTCAACATCAGTTCGAAGTATCGAAATTCCACACCTTGTCCAATTCTTTCTGCTTGCCTATTTGATCAGCTGGGGAATTTGGGGGTTGCTTATTTTCTTCCCTGAAACTATGGGGGAGATGTATTTCCTGATCATTTTTGGTGCATTTGGGCCATTCGCGGCGGCGGCGATATTGACCCGTATTCATCAGGGGAAGGAAGAAGCGAAAAAATGGCGTCAGGGTATTTTGCGATGGCGCGGACGAGGCCGTTGGATTCTTATAGGCGGTTTGGGAATTCCAATATTAATCGCACTGTTACATATTGTGATTTATGCGATCCTACGAGGACTTCCCCAATTCCAAACTGAAACTCCCTTGTATTGGTTGATCTATGCCATACCTGTTAATGTATATGTGGTTTTTGTATACAGCAGCGGCTTCGGTGAAGAGCCTGGCTGGCAGGGATACGCCATGCCGAGACTATTGAAAATATTTTCGCCGATCATAGCCTGCGTCATTTTTGGCATTCTTTGGGCTTTATGGCATATCCCTTTGTCTTTCACTCCGCTTTGGGAGGGTAATGAGCCTCTATATTTGATGATACTTTACACTCCTCCTCTGGCTGTCGTTCTGACCTGGTTGTCCCAAAAGGCACGCGGAAGTGTCATGCCTGCTGTGTTTCTGCATCACGCAGGGAACCTATATGGCAGCTATTTGACAGGCACAGAAATTTTCGCAGAGCCACTTGAGATGAATTTTACGGAGATAAAAACCGTTATCTACTGGGTTTTCGCTTTGATCATTATCTGGCGAACACGCGGAACGCTAGGATATGAAAATAAACCAGAAAAATTAGATCAATAACGAGAGAAAACTAAACAAACATGGGTTTTTCCCGGTATACTTAACTCATGTTCATTACCCTCGAGGGACCTGAAGGCTCCGGCAAGACATCGCACATCCCGTATCTGGCCGGCTACCTGCGCGAGAAGGGACATGTCGTTTTCCCTACGCGCGAGCCGGGTGGAACAGTCATCAGCGAACAGATCCGCGACATCCTGCACGATCTCAAAAACGCGGAGATGCATCCGCACACAGAGACGCTGCTCTATCAGGCCGCGCGCGCTCAGATCGTGGAACAGGTCATCAAGCCGCGCCTGGATGACGGCGAGATCGTCATCTCAGACCGCTACTCCGACTCGACCATTGCCTACCAGGGCTATGGTCACCGGCAGGATCTGGACCAGGTCCGCGCGCTGGTGAAATATGCGACCGGAGGCCTCGTCCCTGATCTGACCATCCTGCTCGATCTGGATGTGGAAACAGGCTTACAGCGAAAAAAGAAGAACGGCCTCGAATGGAACCGCATGGATGCGCATTCGGTCGAATTCTATGAACGCGTCCGCGTGGGGTATTTGGAGATGGCGCAGCAGGAACCAGATCGATGGGTGGTTATCGATTCGGATCAGCCGTGGGACGACGTCCAACAGGAATTGCGGAAGGTGATTGTAAATAGATTGGGATGAATCTCCATTTATTCTCCATTCCTGGCGATAATTTACGCAATATTGTCGAAGCGAGCCGACCATATCTTGAAGATAAGGATGATCCAACCATCGCATACATGCCTTTGGCTTCCCTATATATTGAGAGATGGCAGGAAGAAACGGAAAGCGCATTCAAGGGTTTGGCGCGCCTGGAAACGATCAATGCCGAGTTGATGGCTCAAAAAGAGATCGAAGAGATCATCCGGCGTGTGTCGTTGGTATATATTCCTGGGGGAAACACATTTCTACTGAATCATCGTTTGCATGTCAGCGGTATGATGCCTTATTTGCAGAGGGCGGTCAAATCTGGTTTGCCGTTGGTCGGTTTCAGCGCAGGGACGGTTCTGTGCGGACAGACCATTCTCACGGCCAGAGATATGAATACCGTTGAGACTCCTTACTTCGATGGCTTGAAGGTATCGCCATTCAACTTTGTAGCGCATTACCCGTTGGATACTTTTGGGCAGTCTGTGAAAGATGAGTGGTTGGCAGATTATCATTTCTTCCACGATAACCCCGTCCTGATGTTGTGTGATGATGCATATGTAAAAGTGGAGGGGAAGAAGGCGACTCTTGTGCGCGGCGAAGCATATGTTTTGAGAAAAGATAAAAAGAAGGAAAAAGTTGCAGAAGGCGAGTCAATCGTACCTTAAGGAAGGAGCCGAAAATGTCCGAAGAACGATGGATGCCCGCTAACAAAGCCGGCTTAATGTCAGCCATAGAGTATGAATGGAATCGGCTTATGGATGTGGTCGCAAAGCTTGAGCAGGCGGATAGGATGACAACCCCTGATGAAGGTGGTTGGAGTCCAAAAGATAATTTGGCACATCTCACTGAATGGATGAACATATTGATGGGCTATCATATGGACCGCCGTCCGCCGCATGAGGTGTTGGGCGTTTCGGAGGCTGTGACGAAGGATTGGGATTTCGATGTGATCAATGCCATGTTGTTCGAGCGCAATCGGGACCGCACAACCGAGGATGTGTTGAACGAATTGAAGCGCGTGTATGCTGAATTGCTCACCAAATTGGAGGGCACATCGTTTGAAGACTTATTGATGCCGCGTTATGCCGATGATCCACAGAAGCGTCCGCTGCTGTTATCGGTTCTGGAAAATACCACAGAGCATTTTGAAGAACACCGTTTAACGATCGAGAAGATGCTATAGATC
>DATHRQ010000064.1:0-2864 GCA_035465095.1 Anaerolineales bacterium
GTTTTGATATGCGGGAGCGATGCCGTAACCGATCTCTGTCGAACCTTCTGCATTTGGATAGCCCTTGAATCCCAACATCCCTGCGCCGATATTTTCCTCCTTGATGACGACCAACCAGTATGTCAGCCAGGCCTGCTGGGATTCATCCGCATCCCGCATCTTTTCTACCTTCATCCTGATCGCACGCTGGACACGTTCCGTCACGAAATCACCTGCAATCGTTAGATTCAGCTCATCCTCAAGTGCAGGGAAATCGGAAAGATATACTTCAAGTTGTTTTCGTGAGAGTTCGATCAGGAGCAAGCGAGGTGTCGATATTTTTGTCATTTAATGATTTTAAGGCTGAAAGAGTTCGGTTTTCGGATGGATATCCACCCAGGCATACCAATAGACCAACGGGCTGACGAGGCGCGAGAGGCGTCGGCCTTGATACTGCCCGGAGGTGGCCTCACCAGTTCCCGGGTCCCAGAGGGAGGCGGTTTCCACGTCACGCAGGGCGCCGCTGGACGGATCGAACTCGAACGTCAGATGACGCCCGTCCACTTCGGCTTCGTACACAAAAACACTCCTGACCGTTTCATCATACACCAGGAGGATGTTCCGGCCGTCCAGAGTCTCGTTGAGCAAGCCGGCGGAACGAATGCTTTCAAGCGAGTATGCGTGCGCCTGATTCCCAGACAGCAGCCCCAGAACGAGCGATTTCGGCGGGAGGCGCTCGTCGGTAAATTCGGGACCCATCATCCCGGCGCTGCCGCTCAGATAATATCCTGCATACGGGTCGATGATGGAGGCGGCGTCGAGAGACATGCGGCTGGCGGACAGGATGGTCGTATGTGGATGGTCAGCCTGCCACTCAGACCACGACATCAGCACGGACGGTCGCGCTTCGAGGAACGTGCGACGCTTCGCCCCACGAATGGCCTGCCCCAGCAATTGACTCCAGAGTGTATTTGTCTGATGGTCATACATGACCAGGTTATTGTGATAGAGATAGCCGGAGACGCCGAAGGTCAGTTCGCGTCCGTCCACCACGCGGTCGAAAACCAATGCAGAAAAACACAGCGGGCACCACGTAACGGCGACCGGCTCGCCCCCGATCACATCGTTGACGATCTCATGCGAACTCAACAAACGGATGGGGTAGGCCCGCGCCTGCCCGTTGATCTCCACGCCGATGACCAGTTCTTCCGGGGGCCATTCCTGATTGCCAGCTTGAACGTCCACAAACAGGTCGTCGCTGGCGAAAATGGCCGGGATATCGTCGATATCAGAGGCGATCTGCAGCTCACCCGGCATCAACAAACGCGGACGGGGCGTCTCGGTGGGCATCGGGGTCGGCGCAGGTGTTACGGGCGTGCAGGCAGTGATTAACAATGTAATTGCAACAACAAGGGATACGGATCTGAAAAAAGCAGACATAGTATTCTGTTGGATGGAGTCAGTCTGTTCTTACGCCTGACTCCCAAATATACCCATTATATTATGCAGGCAGGTGCGTTTGCGGGCCGGGTAAATTTTTCAGAATTCCGCGTTTTACGAACCTGATGTGAAAAATGAATTCAATGATCTCAGCCACAACCACAGTGATTCCATGCCACATCGAATAGCGCATGATCTGCCGATAGTTCTTATCCTTTGAGAAGAGAATTCGCATCCATGCGCGCGGACGCAAGTGAAAGAATATCTCTGTAAGTTTGACGCCCAGAAACAATTCGAACGGCCTGAGAAAAGGGGTGTCGACCACCTGGTTGCGATACGACCACTTATCAAGGTCCTCCTGAATAATATCGGATGGGTTGACGGATTTTCCCTGTGCTGTCCAGAAGTGCGGCATGATGTAACAGGCATTTAGAATATCTGAATCCAGTTCATGAAGATTGACAAATTTTTCCCGCATCGTCCCCCAGCTTTCCTGCTCCAGCCCATAGATGATATTCGTCAGGCTGACGATATTATGCTTATGCAAAATGCGAACCGCTTCCTTCGAGACCTCGTACGGATTGTTCTTGCGGATATCAACGATGACGCTGTCTTTAAGAGACTCAACACCCATGACGATGTAGTCGATGCCTGCGGCCTTGTAGAGGTGGAAGATATCCTCATCGCGAACCACGTCCGCGGCGGTCATGTTGATGTTGAGGCTGAGATCCAGATCGGCTTCGATGATCAACTCAAGGAGACACTTGACCGTTTCCCTGTCCGCTGCAAAATTTTCGTCGGCGAACCAGACGTAGTCCACGTTATATTTTTCTTTTAGAATTTTCAAGTGCCGCACAATGTTTTCAGGACTGCGGTGCCGCCATTTTTTCCAGAACATCCATTGACCGCAATAACTGCAGGTGAGTGTGCATCCGCGGCTGAACTGCAGACCTGCCGCACGCTTGAAACCGAATAAACGATAAAGTGACCAATCGAGCAGTTCCCAACCCGGACGGTATTCATCCAGGGCTTTTATGGGTGTTCGCGAACGATTGACGATTACTTGATCTCCATCCCGCCATGTGACGCCATCCACGAATTCGAGATCGTCTTTATTTTCGAGCGTCCGTATCAAGCCGAGGATGGTTTGTTCTCCTTCACCGCGCACGATGAAATCGATTTCACTGCACTCGCGCATGATGCCCCGATGGGCATAGGTTGGATACACACCGCCATAAATAATTTTGACGCGTGGAAAGGATGTCTTGATCTTATTAATTGTCTTTATGGCTGTCTTATGCGACGCAGTCGAACCGGAATGCCCGAGTAATACATAATCCGGATCGAATTTACCCGCCTCTTCCATTAACTTTTCATATGACCATCCAAGAGCATCATGGTCTATCAACCTGACCGTCAACCCCGCGTCGATCAACGGACCGCCT
>DATHRQ010000065.1:0-3245 GCA_035465095.1 Anaerolineales bacterium
ATCTCCTGCAAATGAACAATAACCAGATGCGGGCAATGCGCGGCAAGGAGATTGCCATGATCTTCCAGGACCCGCTTTCTACACTCAACCCCGCGTTCACAGTTGGTGAACAGATTCGCGAATCGCTTCGGCTGCATAACATTGTTGGAAACAGTAGCGCACCGTGGCCTTTCGATCGTGTGCAGCGTGAACAGGAAAAACAACGCGTACTCCAAATTATGGAGGAGGTCGGTATTCCGTCACCGATGGATCGTTACGCATCGTATCCTCATCAGTTTTCCGGCGGCATGCAGCAGCGCACCTTGATCGCCATTGCGCTCGCTTGCAGCCCCAAGTTGTTACTGGCTGACGAACCCACCACTGCACTCGATGTGACCATTCAGGCGCAGATCATGAACCTGATGAAGCAGATCAATCAAGATCGTGGCACTGCCATCATTCTTGTCACACATGATCTTGGCCTTGCCTCCGAGTTTTGCGACCGCATTGCAGTCATGTATGCGGGTCGTATTGTCGAGCAGGGAACTGTTGATGAGATCGTCGAGACCCCGCAGCATCCCTACACACAGGGACTGCTCAATTGCCGTCCGCGTATTGGCGAAAAGCAACAAATCATTCGTCCCATTGAAGGAAATGTCCCCAGCCTTGCCAACCTGCCAGACGGTTGCGCTTTTGCATCACGTTGCACTTTCGTGAAGGATGTCTGCAACGAAGGAGCGATCCCGCTATTCGAAACTGATCCAGGTCATCTCAACCGTTGTTTGTTGACATCGGATTACAAACGACTCCCAGAATGGGATTGGGATCACATCATCGAACAGGAGCGTGCCTAATGACAACACCTCAAACGACCCGCTCACTGGTTGCTGTCAAGGGACTTGTCAAACACTTCAACATCACCCCCTCATTCCTCGCGCGAAAACTTGCCCGTGCGGATGAAAAAGTCGTCCGCGCGGTGGATGGCGTGGATTTGGAAATCCAGCCTGGTGAAACGCTGGGTCTTGTGGGTGAAAGCGGGTGCGGCAAGACAACCCTTGGACGAGTCATGGTCCGCCTGGAGGAAGCGACAGAAGGAGAATTGCTGTTCAATGGGAATCCAATTAAGAACAATTCGATCATGGAAGATAATGGCAATGGCTCAAAGCGCACGAATTATCATCACGTCGCACAGATTATCTTCCAGAATCCGTATTCATCTCTGAACCCGCGCAAGACGATCCGCGACATCATCGGCACGCCATTACAACAACGCGGTATCCGCAATCCGCATGAGTTGGAAGCAAAGACGATTAACCTGCTGGAACGTGTCGGCCTGCAAAAAGGACAGATCGACCGATACCCCCATCAATTTTCCGGCGGACAGCGTCAGCGAATCGGAATTGCCCGCGCGTTAGCAATGCAGCCCCAGTTCATCGTCGCGGATGAACCGGTATCGTCTCTTGATGTTTCCATTCAAGCACAGGTCATTAATCTACTGGAAGAATTGCAGGAAGAATTCCACCTTACGTACCTTTTCATTTCACATGATCTGAGCGTGGTCAACTACCTTAGTGACCGAGTCGCCGTAATGTATCTTGGGCATATTGTTGAGGAAGGTAAGACGGATGATCTGTTTGCAAATCCACTGCACCCCTATACCAAAGCATTACTGGCAGCGATTCCGCGCGTAAACAAGGCCAATCGCACGGAACGGATCATTTTACAGGGAACAGTTCCAAGTCCGATCGATCCGCCGTCCGGCTGCCCATTTCATCCGAGATGTTTTGCAAAAGTTGGGAAGATCTGCGAAGAAAAGTATCCTCCATTTTTTATCGTGGATGAACAAAAGGTAGCTTGTTGGATCTATGAAAAGGAATAACTCCCTATTCACCTATTCAACTGATGCCAATAATAAGCAGTAGGGATGAAGATGAATTACGCCTTGTACGTTGGTCAGATTGACCATTTGGATAAAATCAGTTAGATTAATTAAACAATGAAAACAAAACAGGGCATCTCATGCTTGGTGGCAACTGGTCATTTGGGTTATTCTCCGCTCCATCCTGAAACATTTTGGCGCGGTTTGGAAAAGTTTGAGCCAAGGGCGGTAATTGCCGATTCAGGCAGTTGCGATATCGGACCTGAACCTTTAGCCTCAGGTAAACCTTCGAGTTCAGCCGAATGGCAAAAACATGATATTGAGATTTTACTGCTGGGTGCCCGCCAAAGCGGGATCCCGTTGATCATATCCTCGGCCAGTGACACCGGAACAAACAAAGGGGTAGATCGGTATGCGCAAATCGTGCGTGACTTGGTAGCTGAACATCGTCTGGGGCCACTAAGAATGGGGCTGATTAAACATAATATGAACCGTGGCTTTCTCAGGCGTCTGTTGAGGGAGGGCAAAATTATTCGCGGATTGGATGGCTTCTCTTCACTGCAGATGCGGGACATCGAACGGACAACCCACTTTGTGCCGGTGATGGGCGCGGAACCCATCATGCAATGCCTATCGGAAGCTCCGGATGTGATCATTACGTCACGTACCAGTGACTGCTGCCCGTTTGCGGCATTTGCTATGCATCATGGCTATAGCCCGGATCTGGCTTATTTCTGGGGTAAGGTTCTTGAGTGCGGGTCGTTTGTAGCCTATCCCAAATTGGTGAACCACTCGGTGTTGGGAACCATCTATGAAGACAGAATTGCGGTGACTGCCATCCACGACGATCAACGGGTCACGCCGGTCTCCCTGCGAAAACATGCGGCCTATGAAAGAAGCTCATTTAAGGGGGAGGCAGTGGCCGGAGGTTATATACATATAGGCGATATGGAAGCGGAAGAGGTGGACGAAAAGACCGCTGCTGCCTGGGGATCGCGTTTAGAACCCAGTCCGACCTACACCATCAAAATCGAAGGGGCTGGTTTTATAGGGCACAAAGCCGAGTATCTGGTCGGCATCCGCTCACAGTCTTTCATTGAAAAATTTGACGAGGTTATCTCCCATACCCGCAAGGAACTCAGGGACTTTTACCAGGATGTTCCCTATGAGCTTTATTTTTCAAGGTATGGGATGGATGGAGTTCTGGGAGCGAGGGAGCCCTCGAAACAAGACCAAACTCATGAAGTGGGTTTGATGATCGAAGTTGTAACGGCAAGGAAGGATCTGGCCATGGAGATCGCCAAGCTGGCTGGCAGGTTGCTGCTTTTTACCCCTGTATTGAGCGAGCGAGGCTCTGCGGGACGTGTGCAGTTGCGCAATGAGGAAG
>DATHRQ010000066.1:0-5443 GCA_035465095.1 Anaerolineales bacterium
TGATCGCTTATTTTTCTCCCGCAGCGGGCAGGATCGCCAAAGATTTCGACGCGCAGCCCTGTAATTTGCCGACGCGCAATGGTCTCAGCTTACTGGCAGGCGACCCGCAGTGCTGGTCGGTTTTCTTTCCTGAAAGCAAAACATAATCCGACCCAGAAAACAATATGAAGATCAAAGCGACCAATACGATTCTATATTGCAAAAAATGGGAGGAGACAGTTGACTTCTACCAAAACGGTCTGAAGTTGCTGAAGATTTCCTCCACCGATTGGTTCGTGGAATTCAAACTCAATGCATGGTCGCGGTTGAGCGTTGCGGATGAATCAAGGACCTCCATTGACAGCAGCCAGGGCAAGGGTATCACGATCAGTTTGCAAGTGGAAGATATAGAACAAACACAGGCTGAATTGTTGGAAGCGGGGATCAAGTCAACACCGATCAAGGAAGTGTGGGGGTCGAAGGCGCTCTACGTCCATGACCCTGAAGGTAACAGGCTTGAGTTCTGGTCAGGACGAGCGAGGGCTTAAAGTGATTGTTTTCAAGTTGACACGTTCAAACGTTTCAACGTTCTTATCGTGAATACCTCAATGCAAATGCCCGTTCTTCTTGGGGCAGAAATGTCCCTCGGGTTCCTCGGGTTGTCCACACTGCGGGCAGAGCGGGCGTCCGCGTGAGACGACTTCCACGCCCCAGCGCGCCAGCATGCGCACCTGTTTACGCGTTGCCCAAAAACGCACTACGGCTGCCTGTTCGGGGTCGTCATCCTCGGTCAGAATTTCCTTAACGAACAGAACGACCTTATCGCGGTCCTTGTCATAGCCAAGCCCGACCTCGCCCGCGCGGAAGAGCGGATCCACGGGCGGGTTGATGCGCATGACCTCCTCCACGTAATCGGCTGAGGCATCGGGAAGATCGGGGTTCTGTTCATCCAATTGCGCCAGGAACTGCTCCACGCCGATGGCGAGCGAATGCAACTGCACCTTCTCGATGATGACCGTGATCGTGCGCTGGTCCTGGTAGGCCTGCAAATAAAAAACGCGCTGACCGGGTCTTCCGATCGCGTCAGCGGTGAGATGGTCGCACGGGTCGACGTCAATTTCAAAGCGTGGCATGGAGCGAGTATACCACCCCCTCCCAACCTCCCCCAAATACGAAAAGAAGAACTTGAGGTCAATATTTTATGATTGCAATTCGGATTTAGGGGAGGTGTCCCGCCAAGGCGGGACGGAGGGGGCGGGTCAGGTTATAATGCTCTCATCAAGCCAAAGGAGCTACCATGTACGATAAAAAGATGTTGGATGAGTTGCGGAACTCGATCGAGAACTGGGAAGAGACAACCCTGAGCAAAGCGCTCAATTCACTGCCTGAACGGGCGGATGAATTCATCACGACCTCCTCCGAACCGATCAACCGACTATATACCCCGCTCGACGTTGCGGATAACGAGTACGATTCCTCTCTTGGACTTCCGGGCGAATACCCGTTTACAAGAGGAGTCCACCCGACGCTTCATCGCTCCAAACTCTGGACGATGCGCATGTTCGCCGGTTTTGGCACCGCCGAGGAAACGAACGCCCGCTTCAAATATTTATTGGACCAGGGGCAGACAGGCCTTTCCGTTGCATTCGATCTTGCGACGTTGATGGGCTATGACACCGACCAGCCGGAAGCGCTGGGCGAATTCGGCAAATGCGGTGTTGCCGTCTCGTCATTGAAGGACATGGAGATATTGTTCGACGGTATCCCGCTGGACAAAGTGTCCACCAGTATGACGATCAACTCTCCGGCCGCGATCACGTGGGCCATGTATCTTGCTGCCGCGGAGAATCGCGGCATTCGGCTGGATCAATTGCGCGGCACGATCCAGAACGATATTCTCAAGGAATTCATCGCGCAAAAGGAATTCATCTTCCCGCCCGAACCCTCCATGCGGCTGGTGGTGGACACAATGGAATACGGCTCACAGAAAGTGCCGAAATGGAATACCATCTCGATAAGCGGATACCACATCCGTGAGGCAGGTTCGACCGCAGTGCAGGAATTGGCGTTCACACTTGGCGACGGCCTTGAGTATGTGAGGTGGGGCATCGAGCGCGGCATGGATGTGGATAGTTTCGCGCCGCGCCTCTCCTTTTTCTTCAACGCCCATAACGATTTCTTCGAAGAGATCGCCAAGTATCGGGCTGCCCGTCGTATTTGGGCGCGTGAGATGCGCGAAACGTTCGGGGCGAAGAATCCGCGTTCATGGTTGTGCCGCTTCCATACACAAACGGCGGGAGTCAGCCTCACCGCGCAGCAGCCGGAAAACAATGTTGTGCGCGTGGCAATTCAGGCGTTGGCGGCGGTGTTGGGCGGCACACAATCGCTGCATACCAATTCGCTGGATGAAGCGTTGGCGCTGCCCTCCGAACATGCAGTGACCATCGCCCTGCGCACGCAGCAGATCATCGCCGAAGAGTCCGGGGTGACGAACACGGTCGATCCGCTGGGAGGCAGTTTCTTCGTCGAGGCGCTGACCGACCGTATGGAACAGCAGACCTACGATTATTTCCAAAGAGTGGAGGAGCTGGGCGGCGTCATCCCTGCCATTGAAAAGGGATTCTTCCAAAGCGAAATATCCGATGCGGCCTATCGCTATCAGCGTGAGATCGATACCGGCATACGGAAGATCGTCGGCGTGAACGCATATGCAGAAAAGAAGCCGCTGACGATCCCGATCCTCGAGATGGACCCGGCCGGTTATGAACGTCAGGTGAAGCGCCTGGAGGAAGTCCGCGAGACGCGCGATAACGGACGGGTCGGTCAGGCATTGGATCGTCTGCGCATCGCAATGGAAGGCACGGAAAACACGATGCCGCACATCATGGAGGCCGTCCACGCGTATGCGACTCTGGGCGAGATCGTCCAGGTGATGAAGGAAACGTTCGGTGTCTACGAAGAACCGACCATGATATAAAGAAACAAAAAAGCGTCCCGCGTTTCGCGGGACGCTTTTTGTATTAAACCTGTTGAACGGTTATTCCGTTCCGTTCAGTTAGGGGACTGGATTGGTATTGTCGAACTCGTCCGTGTTGTCCAACTGGTCGAGATCGTCTCTTACTGCGTCAGACACCCCGAAAGACCTGTTGCCAAACCATTCGTTGAGCTGCCTGGCTGCAACTTCCCTGCCGCCCAAACCAAAGGCGAGCGCCACGGCAGCGCCAATGGCAAACAGGATGATCTGGATCACGTTTCCTGCCAGGGTCACGCCGGCCTGTGTGAGCGCAATGCCCGCCACAAAGATCAGGATCGCCCAGCGCACGATGTTGGCCAGGAAGGTTGTGTCTGCACCGCCCGCAGTGGTAATGACGTTGGACGCCAGGTTGGCAAGATAGATGCCGACCATGAAGATGACAACACCCAACAGCACATTGCCGCCGAGAACGATCAACCTGCCAACCACATCGGAGATCGAGGTGAGCCCCATGGCGTCGGCCGTGCCTTGAACGGCAAAGAGCATTACAGCAACCAGGACAACGTATCCCACGACGCTGGAAAGGTTGGAGCCCTGTGTCGTCGTGAATCCAAGAGCCGCAGGCAGGCGGTCGATCCCAATGCCGTCGAGCAGGTTGGTCACGATATCTGCTATGAACTTGGCCAGATAGTAGGCTACAAACAGGATGACAACTGCCCCGAGCACACTAAGGATCGCGTTTGTTACGTCTCTAAGCAGCTGTGTACCGATTTCTGAAATAACGGGCAGGGAAAGCAGGTCCAATGCCTGAATGACGACGGGGATCAGAACCAGCACGTACACGACCGTTCCCAGCAGGTACGAAAGCGGCTGGGCATCCTGCGCTTTGCTGAAACCAAAGCGTTCGCCAAGCCTGTCCGCACCCACACCTTCGAGAAAACCGGTCACGATCTGGCGCAGGATGCGTGCAAGTAGCCCACCCAGTATCAGTACGATGATCGCGCCAATGATGCCGGGGATGTATGAGAAGACCTGGTCGATCAGGCCCTGTACGGACTCTGCCGCCTGTCCGATTCCCAGGTTGTTCAGGATGGACGGGATGAATACCAGAAAAACCAGCCAGAAAACGGTCTTTCCGATGGATTCATTCATATTGGATTTCCTGGGGGCGGGGGGGGGCTCACTTGCCTCCATTGGGTCCATCGGATCCATCGGATCAGTCGTCTCAGTGGGGATACTCTCACCCAGGCGCTCGTCGAGTTTGGTAACGTTCAGGACATATACGACCAGGAATTTGAGAACGGTTGCAATGACCCAGGCCACCAGCAGGGAAATACCAACGCTGATGATCTTGCCGACCCATTCCGCCAGGAGCGCCTGAAGGGGGGATGCGACCACATTGCCCTGAAGACCGGGGATGAAGCCCTGCGCGAAGTTTATCAGCCAGACGAGCACGAAAATAAAGAGCGCCCAAAACGTGAAGCCGCTCACCCATTTCGTGATCTGAGCCTTGGTTTCCAACGATTCGGAAATACGTTCATCCACATGGATGCGTTCGAGCCCCTTGCGCACGAGGAAAGCGCCGAGGCGTGCCACGATCCACGCGATGAACAAGCCGACAATGATGGCGAGTATCGGTATGAGGATCGCGGCAGTAGTACCTAATTGAGCAAACAAACTTTGAAAATCCATTTTATTCTCCTTTTTTATGGTTGGATGTCTCCAAGTGATTTAACACGAAAGAAAATGGAAAGTTACATGGAGATTTCTATATTAAAAAAATATACCATGCTTGTTTGGAGCACGGTATGGTGGATTTCACTACGGTCAAAGCATGCTAGCGTGCCAGCATCTTTGCCATTTCGTAATAACTCATGGTAAGCGAACGGGCATTGGAAGTCACCTCTTCAAGCGGAACCTCCTCCACGCCCGTGCTCTTCAAGCCGACCATCACATCTGTTTTGCCATCCAGCATGAGTTCGACGGCCTTGGTGCCCATCCTCGCGGCAAGCAGACGGTCGAAGGCGGTTGGGCGTCCGCCGCGCTGGATATGACCGAGGATCGTTACGCGGGTTTTGAAGCCGACGTCCATCTCGTCGATGATGCGCGCCAGATCGGTCGTGCGGATGTTCGACCCCTCGGCGACGATGATGATCGCGTGGGTCTTGCCGCGCATGTAGGCATCCTCCACTGAATGGGCGATCTCATCCACCGTGATGGGAACCTCGGGGATCAGCACGATCTCCGCGCCGCAGACGATGCCGGCCATCACAGCCAGATAGCCGGAGTTGCGTCCCATGGTTTCGATCAGAAAGGCGCGGTTGTGCGACGACGCAGTATCGCGCAGTTTGTCCACCGCTTCCATGATGGTGTTCAGGGCTGTGTCGACGCCGATCGCCATGTCGCTGCCCCAGATATCGTTATCGATACTGGCCGGAATGCCGACCACGTTGACGCCCTGGGATGCCAGGACGTGTGCGCCGCGCAGGG
>DATHRQ010000067.1:0-9927 GCA_035465095.1 Anaerolineales bacterium
AATCGTAAAGGAAGATATCCTGCGTGCCTGTTCCGACGTCTACTGTAAGGATTTTCATATCAGGCTAGAGCTCAATTCCCAGCCACTGACGGATGAAGTAGCCGATGATGAAAGAAAATACTGCCACGCCAAGGCTCAAGCCTGCCATCTCTAAAAAGCGTTCCTTGAACGATTCATCCTTGGCGACTGAGATGTAATAATTGAACACTGCGATAATGACGACCGCAGTCACAAGCACGATCGCCAGATCGAGGATGTAATTGTCGAATAACAGGTAGGGGAGGACCAACAACGCGACTGTGGTTATATAGGCAATACCCGTATAGATCGCTGCCCGGACAGGGTCCTTGGTGGTTTCTTCTGATCGTGTGGAGAGATATTCACTGGCCGCCATCGAAAGCGATGCGGCAATGCCCGTGATCAAGCCTGATAATGCGATCAATTTGACGTTTTGCAGGGCGAGTGTCAGCCCGGCAAGTGCGCCTGTCAACTCCACAAGCGCATCGTTGAGGCCAAGCACAACCGAGCCCGCATATTCCAGCCGCTCTTCGGAGAGCATCGCGATCAATTTTTCCTCGTGCTCATCCTCTTCCTTCTGGTAAATAATGGCATCTGGAATTTCATGTGCCACTGATGAGTAGTTTTCCTGCGCGGCTTCCTCGCCCTGTTCCATCAATTTAACACCAAATGTAAATCCAAATATCAGGCTGAGGAATGTATAGAACCAAATATTGAACCAGCGAGGTTGAACGTCCTTATTACTGTATTTTTTCCAACCCTCGTAGTGACGGAGTTCATCTTCTGCGATCTGGCCGAGAATCCTTGCATTTTCAGGAGATTTGATCCGCTTGGCGAGTCTTTTGTAAATATGATATTCAGTGATCTCTGTTTGTTGGAATTGAACGATCTTGTTACGTACCTCTTCAGAAAGCTGCATATTTTTCTCCTCAAGTTGATAATCAATTCTACGCCATTTTCCAAGCGATGGTGATTTATCAATTTCATCAATATGTATGACAACTGTAACCAATTAATAGGAAAATAATTTTGAGAAAAGGTTTAATCTGATATATTATGGATAAATAAGATAGGAAGGAATTGCGCGGCTGCCAATCAAAGTCTCATGATCATTTGATTCTCTTTTGGCGTTTTTTGGCAGTTAATTGACTTGAAATGGCGTTGGGATTCAGCCATAATGGGTGGGTCAATAGAAAAGGAGGATGAAATGCAAAATCAAAAAGTACGGCCACTCGTATCCAGCCTTCTGGTCCTTTTAACAGTGTCTTTGGCCTGCAGTTCCTCAGCGGCTCAGCCTACGTCTACACCTGCTTCCACAGATACGCCTGAGCCAACCGCGACGATTGCAACCACACCAACCAACACGCCCCGTCCGTCGCCCACGCTCAGACCCACGCAAACCCCAAATCTTGCCGCCACGCAAAGGTATGATGAGTTCAACACCCAGGCGCAGAAATATATCGACCTGGGCTACCTGCCGTCCGCTGATGGAGAGTTCATAGAATACAATGATTTTGAATATGATTGGGCGCAGTTGGGTTGGTATAACTGGGCCCCGCTGGGTGTAACGGTAACCGATTTCTACATCAGCGCTCAATTCAAATGGTCCAGCGCCTACCGCAACGCGGATACTTCAGGCTGCGGGTTCATATTTGCGATTCAGGAAAATGGCGATCATTACGCGGTCTTTCTTGATCGAAGCGAGGTCCTTTTCCTCAACGCTGACTCGGCCACCAGCTACTCCAGGCGGGTTGGTGTAACTCGCGGGACCAGCCGCGTAATATTTGACAATCCATTTGATAACCCGGTGGAAGCGGATTTCACCCTGATTGTCAACGGGACGTATGCGTACGTATTGGTAAACGGAGAAGTGACAGGTGAATATACCCTGGCGCAGAGCAAAATATTGAGAGGCGATGTCGCCGTCAGTGTCCTGTCTGGCACCAACAAGGATTTCGGAACGCGATGTGAAATGAGCGATATTCACGTCTTCGTTCCGAATTAGCCATTACTTAATAAATGTTGAGCCTCTGCTTTTTATGGCGGAGGCTCGTCTTTTCCCTCGCATTAAAATGCGAGTAGGGGTATCATTTGATTTAACTATTTAATTTTTTAAGCGGAGTGTTGATGACCGACCCGATACTGGCAGATGTGCTCGCCAGTTATGTTCCCAAACTGATCCAAAAAAGAGTAGCCGCAGATCCTTCCCCGATCGAATCGCCGGTTTCTGAAGATGTTCAGGCAGTGATCCTTTTTGCCGACATCTCCGGCTTTACGAGTCTCACAGAAAAATTGGCTGAAACAGGTCCAGCCGGGGTCGAAGCGATCGCCAACATACTTAATCAATATTTTGGACAACTGATAGACATCATCCATAACTATGGCGGGGACGTGGTCAAATTTGCAGGTGACGCGGTTATCGCGGTGTGGACCATCGTTCCTGAAGACGGGACGCCCTCCGGTCAAACCCAGGGAAAGCCTGATCCTGTTTCGAGGGCCGATCAGTGGCAATGGACCATGCGCGCTGCCGAGTGTGCGATCGAGATCCGCAGAAAACTTTCCAATTACAAGGTTGAAAACGAAAATCTGTATCTCAAACTTGCCATCAGCACAGGCAATATTACCACTGCGCATGTCGGCGGCGTGTTCAACCGCTGGGAGTTTTTGCTGACCGGCAATCCGCTGGTCGAGGTGGGTATCGCCAACAATCTGGCCAATGCTGACGACATTCTGATCACGCCCTCCGCATGGAGGTTGATCCGCAACGATTGCGAGGCGGATGTCGTAGAGTTCGAACTCAAGGAATCGATTGCGCAGGGTGGGCAGTTGATCAGCCTGAACAAACCATCCTCGATTTTCGCCAACCCGGAAGTACCCAAAATTTCAGATGGTGTCGAAAGTTCGCTGCGACCCTATATACCAGGCGCGATCATCAACCGCCTGACTGCAGGTCAGGGCAGCTGGATCGCCGAATTGAGGCGCGTGACGGTTTTGTTCATCAACCTGCCGGATATCGATCAGGGCACCAAATTGTCTGAAGCGCAGAATCTTGCACGCCTGATCCAACGCGCCATATACCGCTATGAGGGCAGTATCAACAAGATCAACGTGGACGATAAAGGCATCACGATCGTTGCCGCCCTGGGCCTGCCGCCATTTTCGCATGAAGATGACCCGGCCCGCGGTGTGCAGGCGGCTTTGATGATCCGTAAGGAATTGGTGAGTCTCAAGGTTCGCAGTTATATCGGCATCACAACGGGACGCATCTTCTGCGGCTCCATCGGCAATGATTCCCGCAGGGAATATACGACCATCGGGAATGCAGTCAATTTATCGGCGCGTTTGATGGGGGCGGCCTCCGGGCATTTTGAGATCAGCGAGAAATATGGGGTGCCGGTCCTGTGTGATTCGGCCACGTTCGAGGCGGCAAAGGATGTTGTAGAGTTCGAGACTCTGCCGCCTCAAAAGATAAAAGGGCGGTCTGAAGCGGTGGAGGCCTTTCATCCGCTCGACCCGAAGAAAAGCGTCATCCGCGCCAAAACGGAGTTGATCGGCCGTGAGGAGGAAAAGTCCACGATCGCGAACGCTCTTCAGGAACTTGCGCGTGGTACGGCACAGCAGACGTTGATCCTGCAGGGGGAGGCGGGCATTGGTAAAACGCGTTTATTCGAGGACCTGCTGCGTCAGGCGGAAACTTTGCGGGTGAATATGTTTTCTGGGGGCGGAGATTCCATCGAACATTCGACCTCCTACCATGCCTGGCGCCCGATCTTCAATAAAGCCTTTGAAATTGACGAACTTGCCGCCAAGGTGGCAAACGTTGATGAATCCCGTGATGCGATCCAGAACACGGTGATCGAAAAACTGCAGGAGATCGATGCAGATCTTGTCCGTTACTTTCCGCTTCTAGATGTTATTCTGCCAATACAGGTTCAGGATAATGAATTGACTTCGGCCATGACCGGTGAAACGCGCAGCGGCAATATCCGCGAGCTGTTGACGCGCATTCTGTCGCACGAGGCCGAAAGGGCACCGCTCCTGCTTGTGATGGAAGACCTGCATTGGTTTGATTCCGCATCGTGGGCGCTGCTGGTGGATGTCCAGATCAGGGTGCGCCCCGTATTGCTGGCGCTGAACACACGTCCGTTGACCGAGCCGCAGCCACCCCAATTTAAGCAGCTTCTTGACACTGCAGATACGCACCTCATCGAATTGGAGGCGATGTTACTCGACGATGTCGAATCGCTCGTTTGCCAGCGGTTGGGCGTCAAGTCCATACCGTCGATGATCGGCAGATTGATCCGCGAAAAATCGGAGGGACATCCATTCTTCGCAGAAGAATTGGCGTATGCCTTGCGCGATGCCCAGGTGTTGATCATCGAAGATCAGGAATGCAGGGTAAATGACCGCTTCCTGAATTTGGAGGACCTTGCCCTGCCTGATTCGTTGCAGGCCGCCATCACGAACCGTATCGACAGCCTGGACCCGTCACAGCAGTTGACTCTTAAGGTCGCGAGTGTGATCGGCCGCATCTTTGCACTCAGTGTGTTACGGGCCATACATCCCATAGAAGCGGATAAACCGGCACTCCCCGATTATCTGGAGGCACTGACCCGGCTGAGCCTGACGATGATCGAATCAGAGACTCCCGACCTGGCTTATATCTTCAAGCACGTTGTCACCCAGGAGGTGGCCTATAACCTGATGTTGTTCTCCCAGCGCCGTAAACTGCACCAGGCTGTGGCCGAATGGATCGAAGCGAGCCACGCAGATAATTTGGAATCGTATTATGCGTTACTGGCACATCATTGGACGCAGGCAGCAGAGATGCCTGAGGCAAGTCAGAATGAATCGGCCATAGGGAAGGCTGTGAATTTTCTCGATAAGGCCGGTGAACAGGCCATACAGAACTATGCAAACGCTGAAGCGATCGAGTTCTTTTCGCAGGTCCTGGAATGGGATTCACGCCTTCCCAAACCATCCAGCAGGGAGGCGCGGCGTGAGAGCCAACTGCATAGGGCGCGCTGGCACAGCCGTATCGGTCTTGCTCATTATGGGTTGGGGTCGCTGCCTGAGTGCGATAAGCACATCCGTGAGGCGCTCAAATTACTTGACAGCCCGATCCCCAGTTCCACGCTGCAGTTTGCGCTGGGACTTATCCCGCAGATCGTCCGTCAGGTATTCCACCGTATTTTCCCATCGCGTTACGCAGGCGGCGTGCAGGGAGAGGACAGGGAAGTGGCGCTCGAAGTTGCGCGCCAATACGAGTTGATGTCGCGCATTTATTTCTATTCGAATGAAACGCTCCCGATCATGTATACGGTTTTGCGCTTTCTGAACGAAGCCGAAAAGGCAGGCACATCCCCCGAGTTGGCGACGGCCTATTCCAGCATGGGCGTGTTGGCGGGATTTGCGCAATTGCACAAACTGGCTGAGACCTATGTGGAGCGTGGCTTGGCGGTTGCCGATCAAGTAAATCAATTGTCGAACCGCATCACGGTCAATGTTGTCACCAGCGCCTATAAGATCACGGTCGGAAAATGGGACGAAGTCCGCGAAAAGGTCGAGGAAGCAAAGTCCCTGTGTGAGCAGGTGGGCGATTACCGCCAATGGGGCGACTGCACGGCCATGTTGGGAGAGAGCGCCCTCATCTCCGGCGATCTGGAGTACGCAGGCAAGATTCAGCGGGAATTGCTCGAAGATGCGCGCCGCAGGCGCAGTCCTCTGCATCAGTGTTGGGGACTGCTGGGGGTGGCCCGAGACCAGCTGCGGTTGGGGCAGGAAGCGGATGCGGTGTTGGCGCTTGAGGAGGCGCTTGAAATTCTTCAGGAAACGCCAAACCTCGCATCATCCGCTGAAACGAACTCACAATTGGCACTTGCCTATCTGCGTCTGGGGCGTGATGATAAGGCGCGCGAATATGCCCAAAAAGTGTTCGACATTATGGGGAATACTTCCCCGACGGTGTATTCGATGAATATCGGGTTCACCGCCGTAGCCGATGTGGCATTTGAACTGTGGGAAAAAGCGCTTCTTTCCCAGCCGGCAACTGATTCTGAACCATACAAAGCCCTTGCCGAAAAATCGCTCAAGCTGCTGAAGGCGTTTCAAGGGGTCTTCCCGATCGGTCAGGCTGCAACACCGTATTATCAGGGTTGGTATGAAATGCTGACGGGCAAACAGGATACGGCGCTTAAATCCTGGCAAAAAGGATTGGCGGCTGCGCAAAAATTCAACATGCCCTATGAAGAGGCGCTGGCGCGTCTGAAATTGGGAGTTCACTCGAAAGAGGATGAGGAGATCCGCAAAAAGCATTTTGAACGGGCGCTGCATCTCCTCGAAAAAATGGGACGTGTCAGCAGGCTGCGGTTGGCGAACAGCGAAGCTCAAAAAGCAGGGTTCTAACCCTGTTTTTTTGATGCAAACATCGAATATACTCAATCATTTCTTCCCGGAGGGAAACATGACGACAGCGTTACATCTTGAATCACAGAAGGAGATCCCCGGGCCGTCCCCGGTGCCGGTCCTGGGCTGGCTGCCTGCGATCTTTAAATTCGCATTCCGGCCGCTTTCCACGCTGGAAGAATTACGTAAAAAATATGGGAACATGGTGCGGCTCGGTTTTGGGAAATATCCCGCTGTGATGGTATTCGATCCGGAATTCCATCGACAGATCCTGCGCGACCCCGCTTCCTTCTACGCTTATGATCTCGATCTCGTTCCGGTTAATTTCCCGCAAGACAGCTCCATTCGCAAGACCACCACGGGTATGCCCTTGATGAACGGCGAACGCCATAACGATCATCGGAAGGCTTTGCTGCCCTACTTCCATAAAAAATTCATCACCCGCCACCATGATGCCTGCATGGAGGTGACCGAACGCAAGATCGCCTCCTGGAAGGTCGGCGAGGAAGTCGACATGCGCGCCGAGATGGAACGACTCGCGATCTGGATCGCGACCGCACCGGTCCTTGGACTGGACCCGGAAAAGGAAGGCGAAGCCATTGGCATGCACCTCGAACGGACGATGAAGATCCTGTTCAACCCATTCACGCTGTTGTTTCCCTATAACATACCGGGCCTGCCTTTTTATCAACTGATGAAGAACGCCGATGAAATGGAACGCATCGTGCGCGGCGTGGTGGCCAGCAAAAAAGCGGAGGGCCTGACCGGGGACGATATTCTCTCTGTCATGATCAAGATGCATGAAGAAGACCCCGAACGGATGACCGAAAACGAACTGCTCGGCCACACGACCACCATGTTCCGCGGCGGGTACAACCCCAACGGCATGGCGCTTTACTGGACGATCTTCCTGCTGAGTCAACACCCTGAGGCGTTGAAGAATGTTTTGGCTGAGTTGGATCAGGCCATGGGCGGGGAGGAACCGACGCCCGAATCGGTGGACAAACTTCCCTGGCTCGAAGGCGCGATCAAGGAAGCCATGCGCCTCTTCCCAGCCGGCACATGGACCGGGCGCCTGGCCATGCGCGACTTTGAATTGGACTCGCATCCGCTGCCCAAGGGGACGTGGGTCGTGATGAGCCCCTATGTGATCCATCGCGTGCCCGAAATATTCCCCGAGCCCTATCGCTTCAAGCCTGAACGCTGGCAGTCGGAATATCACACCGCGTACGAGTTCATGCCGTTCTCTGCCGGCCCGCGCTACTGCATCGGTACATCGCTGGGCATGCTGCAGTTGAAGATCGCCCTTTCGATCATGCTGCGACGCTTCTCGTTCACGCTGAAACCTGGCGCCAGCGTGGATTGCAGCGGACTGAACTCGATCCGCCCGAAGAATGGGCTGCCGATGGTCGTTGGTCCCCGTACTGACGACTCCGCGTCAACGCCCTTCAAAGGCAATGTGCATAAAATTGTCCACTTTGAATAAATAGTGTGAAACGCCAGCTTGGATTTTTCGAGCGCGGGCAGGTCATTGCCGACCGTTATGCCCCGTTCCATATCGTCGGTGTACTTCGGCTCGAGAACGCGCCTCTCCCGCACATTTTGGAAAAATCTTTTGCCGAACTGCAAAAGCGCCATCCATTTCTGGCGGTGCGACTTATGCGCGAAAAGGGACGGTATTATTTTACAGCGCTGAATGATCCTACATTACCGGTCAAAACCATACCGCGCCGGAACGATGAGCACTGGATCCAGGTGGTCGAAACCGAACTCGAAAATCGGATCGATGCATTAACAGGCCCCATGTTTCGCTGCACGTATTTGTATGACAAAACACATCAACAGGCGGAGATCGTTCTTTCAATTTCACACGCCATTGCAGATGCAGTATCTGTCAGCCATTTGCTTCACGAGTTGATGATGACTTGCGCTTCATTCGCGGACATGACGCCTGTTTCTCTTCCCGATTTACCTCCCGCGCCTGCAGCGGAATCATGCTTCCCGCCCGCATTTCGCGGATGGCGCTTATCCCTGCGTATCGTGCGTTATGCCCTAACGCAAATGGCGGACGAACTCCTCTACCGCATTCGAACCATCGGCAAACGGACGCCTCCATTTCACAAACCGCCCACACGCGGACGTATCTTGGTTGCCCGGTTTCCCTCCGATATCCTCGAACCCTTCGCGCGGCGTGCGCGCAGGGAAGGCGTGACCCTCAACAGCGCATTGAACGCCGCCTTGTTACTCTCTGTTAATCGACATCTATATGCCGGTAAAAAACTTCCCATGCGGACGTTTACATTTGCCGACCTGAGACCCTATGTCCAGCCGCCGCTGCTTGCAGAGAACCTGGGCTTATACATTTCGATGATGCGCTATACGCTGGATGTGGAAGGCGAGATCAATTTTTGGCCCTTCGTGCGAAAATTGCATAAAAAGATCTACACATCGCTCAAGTCTGGGGACAAGTTTATCGCTTCGGCAATGTCCGAATCTTTATTGAAGATGCTGGTTGCATTGGATTCGGTACGTCTGTGCGCATCTGTGTTGAACTACAACTGAGTTGTCCCTGTGCAGACCAATTATGGGGAAATAAAAGTGTTGGAGATACACGGATACGTATCCCCGCATGCGTTTGGCCCTGAGATGGCCTCGCAGGCGCAGTTGTTCAACGATCAATTATTCTGGGATTTTGCCTGTTTCGAAGCTGATATGGATCAGGATACAGCGCAGGCGATTGTGGAGGAGATTGAGGGGATAATGACTTCTGTCATTGCGAGCAAAGCGAAGCAATCCCCAATAATGCAGGAGTTTGCTTCGTCGGACGGTGTCCTCCTCGCAATGACGGGGGAGAAATGCTCAGGTTGAATCAGTGCGTCTTATTAAGAACCAGGTAACGGTTAGAAAAAGAACCGTCATCCCCGCCAGCACGAACCACGACCTGAGTAGTCGGCTATCCTCGTAGTTGAGGCGCAGGTCATCCTTTGCTTCGGGGTAATGGAAACAGGCCGTCTTCAGCGCGCTGTTTGGGTCAAGCGGATTCTCAGGGACGTCATTACAAAGGATCGTGCTTTCCGCGATTTCATCCATGCCGATGGTCACGCCCAGCGCGGTCAGTGACCAGCGTGTGGTCGAAAGGTAGGATATCGGCTCGAATTTGTTCCCGCGCAGGTCAAAGACGGCGCCCGCAAAGAAGAACTGGAAGAACAGCATCATCGTCAGGATGTAGATGGCCATCTCGGTCGATTTGCTGACCGCCGAAATGATGAGACCGAAACTGATGCCCGCCATCATCGTGAGATATAGGGTCAGGAATATTTCGAGGGTTCCGTTGAGATACAGGCCCTTTTCAGGGAAGTCCACACCGATGGATAGGATGAGAAGGTACAGCAGAACCTGTATCACCACGAACACGCTGTAGATCGCTACTTTGTTGAGCAGGTACGGCAGAACTCTCAGATTCACCATACGCTCGCGTAGATAGATCGAACGTTCCTTGACAAG
>DATHRQ010000068.1:0-6782 GCA_035465095.1 Anaerolineales bacterium
GACCTTAGTAAACAATTTAATAACGATTTCTGGGCTGTGGATGGAGTAACATTAAATGTTCAGCCCGGGCAGATCCTGGCTTTATTGGGGCAAAACGGAGCCGGTAAAACGACCACAGTGCGCATGCTGACCTCCTTGTTGGCCCCAACCCGTGGTTGGGCGCGGGTTGGCGGCTATGATGTCACGAAGAACCCGCAGGACGTGCGTGCGAACGTCGGTGTTTTGACCGAGCAGCATGGCTTGTACATGCGCATGACCGGTGCAGAGTATATGGAATACTTCGGCAAGGTCTACGGCCTCGATGACAAGACCAGAAAACAGCGCAGCGAATACCTTCTGGAATATTTCGGGCTTGCTGATGCGGCCCGCAAGCGCTCAGGCGAATATTCCAAAGGCATGAAGCAGAAACTTGCCCTGGCGCGGGCTTTGATTCATGATCCGGCAGTCCTGTTGTTGGACGAGCCCACCTCCGCGATGGACCCGGAGTCGGCGCAGTTGGTGCGAAACGAGATCGCGCGCCTGCGTTCCTCCAAGCGGACGATCATTATTTGCACACATAACCTGGCTGAGGCTGAGGCGTTGTCCGATAGGATCGCGATCATTTATCGTGGAAAAATATTATTGAACGGTACCCTCGATGAACTGAAATATAAAGTGTTGGGTCCTGTGGAGTTTGAAGCCAGGTTCGCAGAGCCGTTCGATGCAGGTGAGTTGAACCTGCCAGAGGGCGTGGAACTGGCTTCTCGGAGCGAATCCACTTTACGCTTCCGGGTCGAAGCGCCTCAGGCTGTCAATCCAAAGATCGTACATATGCTGACGTCACGCAACGCATCGCTGGTTTCCTTTCAGGAGGTGACGAGACGGTTGGAGCAGGTCTATTTGAAGACCATGGCAGATGCACAGGGGGTGACCCATGCGGCGTAATTGGGATGCGATCTGGCTGGTGGCCCGGCGTGAATTTATCGATCAGTTTCGAGACTGGCGCATTGTGGTACCGATGCTGCTGCTTATTTCGGTGTTTCCATTTATAGCGGACGACACAACGCGGCAGGCGATCAATTTCATGAACCGCTTTGGCGGAGATCTCATTCTTGACAATTTGATCCCGTTCGTAATCCTGGTGATCGGGTTCTTTCCGTTGTCTTTTACCCTGGTGGTGGCGCTTGAGTCTTTTGTGGGAGAAAAGGAGCGCGGGACGATAGAACCTTTGTTATCGTCGCCCCTGGAGGATAAGCATTTGTACCTTGGCAAGTTGTTCGTGGGAATAACGACCCCGTTGGTGTTCAGTTACTTCTCGATAGCGATCTATTTGATCCTGGTTTCGCGGCGCAGCGTGGAATTCCCGAGCGCCTACATGATGGCTTTGATCCTTATGTTGACGTTCGCTCACGCCGTCCTCATGGTCAGTTCGGCCATTGTGATCTCGGTGCAGGCGACGACGATCCGCGCGGCTAACCTGATGGCTTCATTTGTTGTTGTGCCGGTGGCTTTTTTGCTGCAAGGCGAGACGGTTCTGATCTTTTGGGGAAATGAGGATGTGTTATGGTTTGCGATCGCCGGGGTGACATTGCTTTCCGGGTTGTTGGTGCGGCTCGGATTGTCCCATTTCAAGCGCGAATATCTGTTGGGCCGCGAGATAGATACGTTGAACTTCAAGGATATGTACCGTGCCTTTTGCGAGAGATTTGTAGGCGGAGCCAATTCGGCCGATGATTGGTATCGATCTGTCCTTCCGCAGACCCTGCGCCAATTGAAGCAGCCTCTGGCGATCGTATTCATTGTTGGGTTGGTCTCCATTATTGCCAGTTATCTTTGGGTGGTGATCAATGTGCCGGCGTATGTTGATATTACCCCTGAGCGGACGGAGGAGTTTCGGACAATGGTCGCGAGCAATATGGGGAGCCTTGATCGTCTGAACGAGCAGTTGCCTTCGGCGCCAGCCTTGTTCCTCTCCAATGCGCGCGCCTTGGTTATATTTCTCCTGGTGGGTCTCTTTTCGTTTGGCACGCTTGGTTTGGCGTTATATATGGTGAATTTTGTGCTTGTCGGCGGTGTACTCGGTGCGGCAGAACTTGTCGGGTTTTCCCCGCTGCTTACCTTTATTGTTGGGATACTGCCGCATGGAATTTTTGAATTGACGGCGGTCATTATTGCCACCGCTGCGATGTTGAAGGTGGGCGCACAACTGGTTTCCACAGATATTGATAAAAGTTTGGGAGAGACGGTTCTCCTCTCTTTGGCTGATTGGTTCAAAGTCTTTGTGGGGCTGGTTGTGCCGTTATTGGCTGTGGCAGCTCTGATCGAGATCTATGTGACGCCCGCCTTGATAAAATTGGCATTCCCGCAGCTGTGAAGACGGACAATATTGTGCCCAAAGTCGTCATACTTGGTTCGTCCAATGCTGTGCCAACGAAGGATCATGAAAACACACATTTGGCGATCATCGGTGATGAACGCTCGATCCTTGTGGACTGTGTCAGCAACCCGGTTGTGCGGCTTGAGGAAGCCGGTATCGATTTCAACGACCTGACAGACGTTATCATTACCCATTTTCACCCCGACCACGCTGCCGGAGTCCCGCTTCTTCTTATGGACATGTGGCTGATGGGCCGCACCAAACCGATCAATATCTATGGGCTCCATTTCACCCTGGACCGACTCGAAGACCTGATGGGCTTCTACGGTTGGGCAGATTGGCCAAATTTTTTCCCTGTTGCGTTCCATCGTTTGCCCGATGCGGAAATGGCTTTTGTAATGGACAGCGAAGACTTCAGGGTACTCTCATCTCCTGTTCGTCATATGATACCGACGATTGGCATCCGTGTTGAGTGTAAGAAAACTGACAAAGTGCTGGCATATTCCTGTGACACCGAACCATGCGAACAGACGGTCAGGCTCGCGGACGGCGCGGATATCTTGATCCATGAAGCTGCGGGCGCAACCTACGGGCATTCCTCTGCCGAACAGGCCGGTGAGATCGCAACCCAATCGGAGGCGGGCAAGTTGTATCTGATCCATTACCCCAGCGGAAGGTTCGCAAAAGGCGACATCGCTGCCGAAGCAGGCACGACCTACCAGGGCGAGATCATCGTTGCCAAGGATTTTATGACGTTTGAGCTATAAAAAAAGAAATTGACAGTCACCTCTAAGGTGACTGTCAGTTTTAAGTTTGCGGAATTACCAGCCTTTAATATACGGCTCCCATTCCTGGTATTCATTCAAATGTTTTCCATAAATATACATCGCGCTGGCAGGCGGCTCCTTGGGGGTTCGCGCCAAATGCATATGGGATTCTTCCACCCTGCGGCCGCCCTTGCGGTGATTGCAGAGCGGGCAGGCTGTGACCACATTCGTCCACTTGTGGACGCCGCCCAGGTGCCTTGGGACGACGTGGTCGATCGTCATGCCGCCTTCGCGCTTCCCGCAATACTGACAGGTATAATTATCACGACGGAAGATCTCCCGGCGCGTTAATTTGACGTGCGGTCTCGGACGCCGGATTTGCATCTCCAGCCGGATGATCGAAGGACGAGGGATCGACTGTCTTACGGTTTGTATATAACCACGTCCGTTAATGACCATGCCGGCCTTGCCCGCCATCAGCAATCCAACCGCGCGTCGTGTCGTACAAACATTAATCGGTTCAAAATTTGCGTTTAGCACTAATACAGGTTCAAACATGCTGCCTCCGCAACAGGCACGATTATATGCCACTTGGCACAATTCGTAAAACCGACTTTTTGAGATGGCATGAATCTGTTATTTTGGAGAGAAAATGAACATCCTCATCGCGGGTGGAACGGGCTTTATCGGCACTGCCCTCACGAAATCGCTGGAACGGGATAATCATAAAGTCCATATTCTCACGCGCCGAAAGCCTGTGAATTCAAATCAAGTTCAGTGGGATGGAAAAACGACGAAAGGATGGAGACATATTGTCAATGATATGGATGCTGTCGTCAATTTGACAGGATACGGGCTTGAGCATTGGCCCTGGACGAAACGGCAGAAACAAAAATTCATCGATTCCCGCGTCATTCCTGGTCTTGCACTTGCATCTGCCGTAAAAGACGCTTCCCCCCGCCCGGGTATTTTTCTGCAAGCCTCCGGCATCAACCGATATGGCCTGCGAAACGAGGGTATCGCAGACGAATCGACGCCCCCCGCAGACGATTTCCTCGCACAGATCACGGTCGGGTGGGAGGGTGCGACCGAATCAGTTGAAGAATTGGGTGTGCGACGCGTCATTACCCGCAACGCAATTGTCCTTGCAAGACGCGGCGGCTTGCTTCCACTGATGGCATTACCTGTGCGTTTGTTCTTCGGTGGAAGGTTTGGTGACGGCACGCAGGCCACGCCGTGGATTCATATTGATGATCATATCGCTGCAATGCGTTTTTTGCTTGAAAATGAGACTGCTCATGGGCCGTTCAACTTGATCGCGCCGACACCCACCTCCAATGCAGAATTCATGCGTATCTTGGCCAGGCAATTACATCGTCCATATTGGTTTCATTTACCGACCTTTTTATTGAGAATTCCTCTCGGCGAAATGAGTGTCCTGCTCACCGAAGGCAGCTACTCGCAGCCAAAACATCTGATAGAACTTGGATATAATTTTCAATTCCCAAATCTTGAAGGTGCCATCAGAGATTTGTTCAAATAATTTTCAGGAGACCTAATGCGAAAAATTAGCGTGTTGATGTTATTGTTGGTTTCGGCTTGCGGATTGCCAACTACTTCACAGCAGGTGCCGCCCCCGCCTGCCCTGCCGACGGCGTATATAGACCCGTCCTATCCCACCGTCCAGGCTGAATCTGCGGCGCCTGTGCAGACGTCCAGCGGCATTGACGTGCAGGTGAACCGAGCCTGGCGCGATGGCAAGGAGGTCAACGCGGAAGTCTGTTTCACTCTGTTGGACACATCTGACTGGTCGATCTGGGGCGCGAGCCTGCAGTATGCAGGCGGTTCCACCATCGATTTTGGTTCAACGATGTTGAGTCTGCAGGAGTCCGCCGAGGGGCGATCCGGCGTTCGCTGTGACAAACTCTCGTTCTTCAATATTCCGCCGGATGCGGATCTGAAAACTGCGATTATTACAGTAGACGCCATTGCCGCCCCGCCACGCGCAGAGGACTATTGCAACATTTACATCCATAAGATACAGCAGGCTCTTAACGAACGCGGCATCGCCATCCAGTTGGGCTGTGTGGATTCCGATGGGGCGCAGATCATGCAGATCGTGAGCAGACCAGACACAATGTCGCTGGAGGAAGCGGAACAGATCGTCTACAGCGATGAGTTTTACACAGTCGAAGGCCCGTGGTCGTTCGTCTTCGATCTGGGACAATGATGTCCCCTGCAATATCGCTTCGCGTGTATAATAGGCACATGCTCGAAAACAAGTTCGTAAACGAAAATTATTACCGCCATCAATAATTCCAGACGGTGGTGTATTTGAACGCGCCCACCATCGGGCGCGTTTTTGTTTGTAAATTTTCGGGGCAGGCAGCCCTTTTCAGGAGGTATGACGGTGAACATTGAGGCACAAGTCGAATTGTTAATGCAGGGCACGGAGTATGGCGACGAAGAGTTGAAGCAGGCCATGACGAACGAACTACGTCACCGCTTGCTGGAGGCTGAAAAGGAGAAACGTCCGCTGCGTGTTTATTGCGGATACGACCCCACGTCTACAGACCTGCATTTGGGGCACACGATCACCATGCGCAAGATGCGTCAATTTCAGGAATTGGGGCACGAGCTCACCTTCCTGATCGGGAGTTACACGGCCCTGGTTGGTGACCCTTCGGATAAAAACAAAGCACGTCCGATCCTGACCGAGGAGCAGGTTGCTGAAAATGCAAAAACCTATGCGGAACAGGCATTTCGTGTGCTCGACAAGGAAAAGACAAAAGTCCGCTACAACGGTGAGTGGTTGAGCGAACTCTCGTTGGTGGACCTGATTCGCCTGGGGCAGAATTTTACCGTCCAGCAGTTTTTGGCACGCGATAATTTCTCGAAGCGGCTCGACAAAGGCGAGGCCATCTACCTGCATGAAACCTTCTACGCCCTAATGCAGGGATACGATGCCGTGGCCCTCGAAGCGGACGTGCAGGTGGGCGGCACAGACCAGTTGTTCAATATCATCGTTGCCGGCAGGAAGCTGCAGGAGGCTTTGGGGCAGAAGCCGCTGGTTGGCATCATCACTGGGATATTGCCTGGTACCGATGGTGTGCAGCGCATGTCCAAGTCCACGGGTAATATTGTCCCGATCAATAGCGGCGCAGATGATATGTACGGCAAGTTGATGTCCATCCCTGATGCGGCGATGGGGACCTACCTGAAGTTGGCGTCGCGTTGGAGTCCGCAAGAGATCGAAGCGTTTGAAAGAAGTCTGGCGTCCGGGAAAATGCATCCGCGAGACGCGAAGATGAAGATGGCTTTCGAAATAACTTCGATCTTTTATGGCGAATCGGAGGCAAAGTCCGCGCAGGAGGCGTTTGTCAAGACCTTCCAGCAAAAGAAAATGCCCGATGATATGCTGGAGTATCGGTTGAAAGATGGTGAGACTATATTGGATGTGATCCATGCTGCGAAAATGGTATCCAGCAAAAGTGAAGGGCGTCGCCTGATCGACCAGAAGGGTGTGCGTCTGGACGGCGAAGTTTTGGAGCGAGGAGATATCCCCGTGCCGCATGCGGGTGTGTTGCAGGTTGGCAAGCGAAAGTTTCTGCGCGTGAAGTAAAACGGTCGGCTAGTCCGTCGTTATTTCGTCATTTTCG
>DATHRQ010000069.1:0-3412 GCA_035465095.1 Anaerolineales bacterium
GGACTGTCCACAAAGACCGGCACAGGCGGCACGTCACGCTCGAACATCATGATGTTCAGGTTGTAGACAAGCTCCTGTGTACGTCCCACCGCAAACGCAGGGATGATCACCTTTCCGCCGCGCTTGATTGTCCGCGCGACAACTTCCTGGAACTCGCTGAATGCCTGCAGTGGATCGTTATGCGGCTTATCGCCATAGGTGGATTCCATCAATAGATAGTCCACATTCTCAGGCATGACCGGATCGCGCAACAAGGGCAGCTTGAAGCGACCGATATCACCAGAAAACCAAAAACGGGTTTTCTTCCCATCTTCAGTAATGTCCAAACATACGGCTGCCGAACCGAGGATATGCCCGGCCTCGACAAAACGGGCGATAACGCCGGGGACAGGCTCGAATTCTTCCTCATACTCAACGCCGTGGAATTGATTGATTGTGTGACGCGCATCTGCCTCGGTATACAACGGTTCAACCAGGCTCTTGCCTCGTTTGATCCGTTTCTTATTTATCCACTCGGCATCCGATTCCTGAATGCGCCCGGAGTCTGCGAGCATGATCTTGGCAAGATCTGCGGTTGCATACGTGGCATAAATGGGGCCTTTATAGCCTTTCTTTACGAGGTTAGGCAAATTCCCGGCATGGTCAATATGTGCGTGGGAGAGGATCACCGCATCCACCTTGCGCGGGTCATGCGCAAAGTTCAGGTTGCGGGCGTAGGTATCTTTCCTTCGGCCTTGAAACAGCCCGCAGTCCATAAGGAGGCGATGTCCATTGACCTCCAGCAAATGCTGGCTGCCCGTCACCGTTTGTGCCGCGCCGTGAAAACTTAACCGCATATCAGCCTCCAATTAAATTAAAAATCTGGTCCCCAAATTTCCTAAAACGATTTGGCGATTCACGCATGATGGATTTCAATTCATCGATACTGCCCGGCGGATGTTCAGACAGTATACCCAGGAATCTTTTTGGTAGGACGATATCCGACTCGACTTTCATCTTATCCGCTGTTTTTTTTCTCCAGGTCTTCAACACATCCAAACGCTTGAGCACCGCATCTTCCGGTCGTTTTGACTGATCCACCTTCACAATCGGAGCCTTAACCCCGCGCCGTACTGCCGCCAATATCTGGCTGCCCCACAAACGGATTTGCTTCTGACTCAAGCCGATCCCTGCCAGATCGACATCCTTTTCAGGAAGGTTTTTTGCTATATTCAATAGCATTTTATTCGCAATTACCTTGAACGGCGGGCGGTCAAGCCTCTCTGCGATCTCATCACGACACTTGGTCAACTCGCTCAATATGGTCAGTTCACGCAGTGTGATATGTTTGCGGGAACTAAATCGCCTCCATGAAGAGCCGTTTAACTTTTCTGGGGGAGTGTCGACACTCTGCGCCAGCAGGAAATCATCCTGCGCCAAATCCCATCGCCCGGCTTCACGCAGCTCCTTTTCGAGCATATCGCGCAGGGAGATCAGATATTGTGTATCCATGGACGCATATTCCAATTGCGCGGCCGTCAAGGGCCGTGCGCCCCAGTTCGCTTTTTGGTGACGCTTATTTACTTTTACTGAAAATTTCTCTGCAAGGATATTGTCCAGCCCGACGAATTTATAACCCAATATGCGCGCCGCCTGCATCGTATCGAACAGGTTGACGAATTTGAAGCCGAAATCGCGACTCATGCAGATCAGGTCATATTCAGCCGCATGGAATATTTTTTCGATTTTGGGGTCGGCAAATATGGGTGCAAGTGACGAGAGGTCCTCAAGTACAAGCGGGTCTACCAAATAATCCTTCTCATCAGTAGAGAATTGGATCAGACATACACGCTCACGATAGGCATGCAGGCTGTTCGATTCTGTGTCAACCGCAATGCGGCGCTGTGCGGATAGATCATTCACCAACTGTACGAGGCCATCAGTCTCATCTATCCATAAAGGCGGCGATGATGTTTCTACTGTCATAGAAATTCATTATATCCCACCGCAGATGACAGTACAGTATTAACCACCGTGCCTGTTGAGTTTTTTCTCCATTACCAACGCATCTTCACCGTCGAAATAATATCGCTTCCACACGTCGACCAATTGATAGCCCTCCTTTTCGTACAGCGAGATCGCGTTGTAATTTGACGCGCGTACGCTCAGCCGCGAACGCGGCAGCTTGATCCGTTCCTCACAGGCCTGCAAAAGCATCCGCCCTATGCCGCGCCGCTGATAGCGTGGATCAACAGCAATGGTGGCGATCCAGGCCACAGCCTGGGAGGGACGCGGGTCTCCGCCGATGAAGCCGATCATCTCGTTGTTTTCAACCACCTTTAGGCGGATCACGTCGGGCCAGGTCAATATGGCGAATATATCCAGGATCGGCCAGGCATCCTTTTCAAAGCACTTTCTTTCCAGCCGCCGCAAGGCGCCAAGATCAAGCAGGTTTGCATTATGTATTTCCATTTGGTCAAAATTCTATCAAATAAAAAAGTAGAGAGCGGACTCTTCCGCTCTCTACTCATGTGCAGTTTATGTGCTGCCTGCCTATTTCTTGCCCAGGAAGTTATCGAGCATGCTTGTGAATTCCATTGGGAAGATGTACTTCGTGGACGGGCTCATGCCGACCGACTTGAGGGTTTCGAAGTATTGCAGGGTCATGGTCTTCTCATCAACAGATTTGGCGGAAGCGAAGATGTGATCGAGTGCTTTCGCAAAACCTTGTGCCTTCAATTCCTGTGCCGTCTGTTGACCTTCAGCTTCAAGGATCGCAGATTGCTTCGAACCTTCTGCGCGCAAAATAGCGGCCTGCTTTTCACCTTGTGCCACGTTGATCGCGGCTTCGCGTGTACCTGTCGACTCAGTCACAACCGCACGGCGGATACGTTCGGCTGACATCTGACGGTTCATCGACTCCTGAATTTCGGGCGGTGGGATGATCTCGCGGATCTCGACGTTGGTGACCTTCACGCCCCAACGCTCGGTCACTTCATCGAGACGGGTACGAAGCATGGTGTTGATATGCTCTCGTTCTGAAAGCGCATCGTCCAATGGAATACCACCGATGACAGCACTCAATGTTGTGGTTGCCATGCCCTGTGCGGCAACTTCAAAGTTTCCTACGGCCAACACAGACTCGGTTGGATCGAGCACCTTGTAATACCAGATGAAGTCCACCGAGATACTGGCGTTGTCTTTGGTAATTGCGGTCTGGTGCGGGATTTCGCGCACCTGCTCGCGCAGGTCCACTTTGACGGCGCGGTCTACAACGGGGATCAAGAAGATCAAGCCGGGGCCTTTTGGACCGATACAGCGGCCCAGGCGAAACACAACCAGGCGCTGGTATTCAGGCACAATCCGGATGGCAGTGCCTGCGATTACGAAGGCTATCAGCAACACAGCGCCCACAAGGCACAGCCAAACGTTG
>DATHRQ010000070.1:0-12263 GCA_035465095.1 Anaerolineales bacterium
TCCAGGTCAGGCGTGACGGAGGTCTTTGCTTTGAATTGCAGCCAGGTTCCGTCTTGGTTCAAAATCTTTTGTTGGATGCTCCAGTCGCCGATCCAGAAATCAAAGGCGCGTGCTTCTGCCGAGGGAGATGCATTGGGATTCATTTCAATAACTCCTGTATTATCAAAATCTCAAGTCAATTGACGCTTCCAATGTTTATTGAATGGATGAAACATATTCAGGCGGAAACTGAAGCTGAGCTGCGAGTGCGCGCAGCTTGGCGGCGTACTCAGGGTTGTTTTCGTCGGCTGGCGGTGATTCGATCAGGTTGAAGCACAGAGCAGCCAGACTTTCACCGGGGAGAATCTGTGCCAGGACAGCCTCGGGTTTATAAGCCTGCACGCTGGGTTCGGAGTAGAGTCGTTCCAATTCATCGTGGGAAAGAGAAGCGACCACGCCAAAAACGCGCCCGGCTGGCATTGGGACCAGCGTGGCGCGCTTACCGATCTGAAGTTGAAATCCTGTCACAAAGGCGACACGCAGGTTTGGGGAAGGTATACCTTTGGCCCGAAGCACGGCTTCATCCATAAATAGGCCATAGAAGAAGACATCGATTTTTCTCATAAACCAAAACCCTTCGCTTAATTTATCTCAATCCGTTTCTTCTTCGAAGAACAAAGACATCGTATCGGCAGGCCAATCCATCGCCCGATTGCTGTGCTTATCGACGTAAGCGACAATCATAAGGCAGCGCGAAACATTATTTCCGGACTCGTCGAGCATATTGCACTCGATGTGTGCATCTGGTCCGCGAAACTCGCGCACAAACGATGTAATCGTGATCTCTTGATCTCCGACAGCAGGTCGTAAAAAATCGATTTCCATCCTCCTGACCCAGGTCATAAACGGCAGCTTTTCCAAAGTTTTCAAATCCCATCCGACGTGCTCGCGTAGACCGTCCATCCGATGATCGACGTAGTAGGCTGAATAGACTGCAGTACGCATATGATTATAGGGATCGAGGTCTGAGAACTTGATACGGTGCTTGCTCTTATAGACAATCGGTGTTTTAGGCATTTAACTCCTTCTTTCCTGCATTTGCAGTTTTGTCACCATCCTCCGCGTCGGGTTTCGCTCAGGTACGCGGCGAGGAATGCCAGACCTGCCCCAATCCAGATGCTGGCGATCAGCATGATCAATATCAGGCCGATCGATTGCGTCCACGCATCGGTCTGATTCGCACCCATGAAGGGCACGATCACCCCAAACAGCAAGCCTTGCAATAAGCCAAAAATGCCGCCTGCGAGCCCGGCTTCTGTCATACGGCGGTTGGGCAGTACGCTTTTCGTGCGGGTGACACAAAGCTTGCCGACCTGAAATGCGGCCAGCCAGACCAGCGGCGTGACACAGATCACATTGGGGTATCCGACAAGCGTCGCGAGCAGGACGATTCCCAGCCACCAGACGAAGACTCGAAGTGGCGTCTCAATTACCGCTCGAAGGTCGAGCTTGTTGCGTGGAGGAGGATACGGACTGTAATCCATGGCGCTACAAATATTTTTCCATGCGGATATCCTGCCACATCTTTCCATCCCAGTACGTGAAATTGTCAATGCGGACAATTTCCTTGTAGCCGAGGTTTGTGTACAGTTTGATGGCAGGGAGGTTGAACTCGAAGACGCCGAGCTCGACCCGCTTCAACCCCATCGCCCGCGCCTGTTCCTCCAAAAATTGAATTGCCGTAAACCCGATGCCTTTGCCCCTGCCGACCTCCTCACCGATGTTGACGCCGATCCATGCGGTGCCCGTTTCTTTTTTGTAAACCTGAGGTGGATCGATTTGAAAATTCATTTCACCGATCAACTCTCCCTCCAGTTGGATGAGATAGATGTGATCGTGTTCCAGCCTTTTCTTGAGGGAATCCACTGTAATATGTTCCTTTTGCTCCAAGGCTGCCGCATCCGTATTCGGGCGGATCAAATGCACCAACGACGGATCGTTTCCCCATTTGTTGAACAATTCTGCGATCTCGGCTGAGGGTTCGGTTATCTTGGTGAATTGAATGTCCATTTAATTCGTTTCTCTCCTGTTCAATAAATGCTACTTTTCATTGAAGACTCCAATTGTAACTTTTCATTTGATGTGCTCAAAAGATTGTCCTTGGAGTTTTTTTTATTCATTATTATAGTAGACTAGGTGCATGCAAGATAAAGTATTTCGAGATGGCATGGAATTGTCTAAAATCTTTGAGCCTGTCCCGAAATTTGAGGGGATGTATTACTTACAGGCTGTCCACGGATCGGGATGGGTTGCAAGATCGTATTTTATTGAGAGAGAAGCTGGAAATATACTGGTCAGCCCGTTGATATATACAAAAGACCTGGGCGATTTCATTGATGCGCACGGAGGGCTGGCATATATCTTTGTTTCACATCTTGATGAGATAAATAAAGCAGCACTGTGTGAAGTAGGCAGAGAAGGACTAGGTCCACTGCCCGATCATATCCCAGCCTGTGAGTACAAGAATCGTTTCCAGTGTCGGATCATAGCCCATGTAGCCGACACATTGAATTTTACTGAGTGCCAACTTGATACCAGTTGGGATGCAGATTTTAGCCTAAGCTCTGATCTTCATTTCATACACACGCCGGGGCACACACAAGGATCGGCGTGTCTGCGCATGGACATCAATGAGAGACGGGTATTATTTTGTGGTGATATCCTGGGATTAAATGATTCAGGGGAAATCGATACTGACATTGAAGAAGCGGAACTTTCTCGTCTGCAGGCGACGCTGAATAGTTGGTCAAAAATGACTGAACATGATTTTGACGCACTGATCCCGTTGCATACGTTCGATGCCAGTCCTATTCCATTCATTGCGAAGGGCGGAAGAGATGCGTTGAGACAGGCGATTGAAAAAGTCAATGATGGGTGGAACCAATCCAAACATGCGTAGTGACACTAAATTTAACTTTAACTCCCCATTTCGTTCAGCCAAAGTTCCGCTGACTGAATGCCTTATTGCCGCAGAATTTTCTCCATAGCCTTTCCTTTTGCGAGCTCGTCGATCAACTTATCCAAATAACGGATTTTTTGCATCAGCGGATCTTCGATCTCCTCCACGCGCACACCACAAATCACGCCTTTGATAAGCGAACTGTTGGGGTGAAAGGCGGGCGCTTGGGCGAAGAAAGTTTCAAAATCATTTCCCTGTTTGATCTGTTGCTGTAATCCTTTTTTGTTATAGCCGGTCAACCAAAAGATGATCTGGTCAACTTCTTCTTTTGTGCGATTCTTTCGTTCAGCTTTTTGGATGTAAAGTGGGTAAACCTTTGAAAATTCCATTCCAAAAATTCGATTATTGGATTTGTTGTTCATTGTTAAATGCTCCTCATAATTTTTGCTTTTGTAAGCCCGAAATCACACTTTGTGAAATGCCCGTAAATCGTGCACGCCGTGAAGCACATCCGAAAGGGGGGCCTTGTTGAGCAGCCTGAGACAGCGTCACTGCCCTTGGTTTGGCAGTACGTCCACGATATATTGATCGAAATCCAGTTCGCCGGGCGATTGACCGTATCCTGTCAGCATGGCCGCAGCCTCGCTGCGATGGTGTGTCAGGTCGTTGACCACATGCACGATCGTCTGCCAGCGTGTCCTTTTGCTTTCTCCCTGTGACCACCAAACTGCGTTCAGATCGTCATCCGTCAGTTGTGCGACGTACTCGCTCCATGCGTGCTTCTCTTCCTCCCAGCGCTCCTTTAGGCTGGCTGCATTTGTGAAGTGACTCTCGTCGATCACCCCTGAGTCTTTAAGCCTTTGCAGCGCCGTCCGCCAGCCATAGGCGGTATCCAGCGCGTGGACCAGCGTTCCGCGTAAACTATGCCAGCCCGGGTCGGGCGAAACCTCACGCGTAAATTCTTCCGGCGACACTTTCTCACAGGCGTTCAAGACGCGCATATCCGCCCAAAATGTGTAATTAACCAATGTCACGATATCTGATTTGTGCATGATGTGAGTATATCCTTTAGTAGTTTAGAGAATTGTAGGGGGTATAGAGCATTTGCTCTCGTTCATTCTGGAACTTGTTGAATGGCATAAATGTTACCATCCGGTGCGCGCAAAAAGAACCAACCAAATCCTTCGGCAGCCCAGAAAACATCGCCGAGCAATTCGCCGCCTGCTGCTTCAATTTCGGCATGAGCACCAACCACGTCATCCACGATGAAAGCAACCATGAGATCACCTGCTGAGTCTGGAAAAAAGTTTGGGTCTTGCCTTGTAGGCCCAATAACCTCCAAGAAATCATACTTGCCGGTAGGGAGCCTGAATCCTGTCCAATCAGGTTTTGTAAATGCAGTCGGTAGACCAAGGATATCCTGGAAAAAGTCTGCCGTTTGTTTGAAATTTGCCGTGCGTGTTCCTACGAAGCCAATGCGAAGTATATTCATTGAGTGCTCCAATTATTGGGGTATCGGGTTTGGGTGTGAATGCCAGAGCGTGAAGCGTCGTCGCATCTGTCTGATTATTCAGGAATGTCGGAAAAAGTTTCCAGAGGACCATATGCGATTCCAACCATGCTGGGGCCGGTATGCGCGCCAAGCACCAGAGACATGGGACCTGCCGGCAGCCATGTGCAGTCAAAACGTTGATCTGCTTCCGCACGAAGCATCTCTGCACCTTCGGGATTGAATGAATGCAACACCTGTGTTCGCAGGGCGCTGCCTGGCGCGTGCTGTTGAGCGATCAGGTCCACCAATCCCTTGAGCGCTTTGCGAAAGGTACGTACCTGCCCGCGTTGGATGTAGGTCCCGTTTACCTTCTCCACCCCGATCATCGGTTTGAGATTTAGCGCCGATGCGATCAGCCCTTTCATATGGCTGATGCGTCCACCGTTTATCAGGTAGGTCAACTCTTTCAACGTGTAAATGCTGTCGCTGGCGTCGCTGACACGACCAAGCAATGGCAGTATCTGCTCCGTGGACCAGCCAGCTTTGGCAGCCTTGCCCGCGGCTTCCACTTGCCAGCCGGCCGCCGCTGACAGAGTTTTGGCGTCAACGTGTGTGACGTTCGCCTCAGGCACCAGGTCCGCGCCTGCTTGCGCCGAGTTGAACGTGCCGCTTAACCCTGATGAGATATGGATGGAAAGGATTTCCGGATCTGTGGCTGCCAGTTTCCGATACATCTCTGCGAAATCACCCGGCGATGGTGTGGATGTGACCGGCAGGCTGTCTGTCGCGGCCAGCAGATCATAAAAATCTTTTGGTTCAATGTCTACGCCTTCCTTGTAGGATTTATCATTAAGTGTCACAACGAGTGGCACTGTGTGGATATTAAGTTCCTTGGCCTGCTCAGGAGGCAGCCATAGATCTGTTCCGCTGTCTGTTACGATTTGCATTTGGGTATCCTTTGCGTTGGTTTGAGAATAAACGATTGAAGATGTTGCGATCTTCTATAATAACTGATTTACCTCAGCCATCTCTTCCTCCGACAACGTCCATCCAACCGTCGTGGCGTTGGCTTCGACCTGCTCGGGTTTGGTGGCACCCGCTATCACCGAAGAGACCTGCTTGTTGGACAGTAACCAGGCAAAAGCCAGCTCATGAAGCGTGTGTCCGCGCGATTCGGCGAAAGCGGTCAGCGCATCCAACTTGTCGAAATTCTCATCCGTCATATACTTTTGCACGTAAGGGCTTTTCTCGCCGCGCGATCCCGCAGGCGCAGGTTCGCCGCGTTTGTATTTGCCCGTCAGGAATCCGCCCGCCAGCGGGAAGTAGGGCAGGATGCCGAGGTTCGCAAACTCACAATACGGCACGAGCTCGCGTTCGATCCCGCGCTCGAACAGATGGTAGTGCGGCTGGATCGTGACGAACTGCTCCCAGCCCATCATCTCGGCCACGTCGTTCCCCCGGCACAACTGCCAGGCAGAAAAATTGGACGCGCCGATATACAAGACCTTGCCCGCACGGACGAGATCGTCGAGCGCACGCATCATCTCGTGGACGGAAACCGATTCGTCCCACCGATGGATCTGATACAGGTCGATGTGATCGGTCCTCAGCCGACGCAGGCTGGCCTCAACCGCGTTCATGATGTGATAGCGCGACGCGCCCTTGTCGTTCGGTCCGTCGCCCATCGCGTTGCGGACTTTGGTGGCGATCACGACCTGATCGCGCAAACCTTCGAGCGCCGCACCCAGATATTCCTCCGAGCCGCCCTTGTTGCCGTACACATCGGCCGTATCGAAAAAGTTGATGCCCTCATCCAGCGCCTTCTGCACGATGGCTTTCGTCCCGTTCTTATCCACCTTGCCGCCGAATTGATTGCACCCGATTCCGATAGCTGAAACTTTCACACCTGCATGCCCGAGATTGCGATATTCCATGTTAGATTATTCCTCCATATTTGTGTAGTGGCGACCCGTCATTGACGATCAAGGTTCTCCACTTTGCTTTGGGCGGGTCGTTACTACGTGTTTAAATCAAACTCGTACATGATTGTATCCCCGGCATCAACCTTCCCGCCTGCGGATCTATAGAGTCCGTTTGCAGGGACATTACCTTGTTCGGTCAACACCCAGGCTGTTTTGCATCCAAGTTCCTGCCCCAATCGTAACATCTCTTTCAGGATGGCTTTGCCAATTCCCTGATTCTGATGCGAAGTGCGACGCCCACTTCATTGATCCATAATTCTGGCGGCTTATCGGGATGGATGTAATGCACTGCAGAGGCAAACCCGATCATTACATCATCGTCCATTGCTGCAACGATGTGATGGCGCGGGTCGGTGAGAAATTCCGTGGCGAGTTTTTTGTCGACAGGGTTGTCGAAGACATCGTCTGCGGTTGTCATCAGGAGACTTAAGTCTGATCTGTTTAGGACTTTAATGGTTGGCAAGATCGCCTCCGCTTGGGACAAAGGTGACAGTCATCTTCAAGATGACTGTCACCTTGCTTATAAACTTTTCAACCACTCACTCGTCTCTTTCGGGTGTTTGAAATGGATCAATTTCACGTGCTGATGCTCAGGCATGTCAAGCAAGGATGGATATTCGCGTTTTCTGCGCCAATAGGTTTTGAACAGCCAGTGAAATAACGACTCATCCGACCATACTTTAAGATGCGACCACAGGTTTTCATAATTGGTGCCCCACAGGAGTTCATGCTTCCACCAGCGGCCGAAGGTGCGGCGTGTGAGCTGCCAGAAAATTCTCCATAGAGAATAATCAAGCCAGATGATCAACTCTGCCTCGGGCCAGGTAATGGGGCGTGTGGCGCTGTAATTCCCCGCAATGACCCATGTTTCGGCCTGGATGGCTTTTTTGACGCGTTCTTCGAATATCTCCTGTGGCGCTGGTGTCCAGTTCGGTTCCCAGTTCAGGGCGTCCAACTCGATGAAGTCGTAACCGAATTTGTCGGCCAGCTTCTCCGCCAGGGTCGATTTGCCTGAGCTGGTCGTGCCGACAACGATGATGCGTTTGTAGGGGAAATTTGACATGATGTGGTCTCGATACGGCGGCGCCGGTCGAGTGGACGACACTTGCGCCGCACGCAAGTGCAGGCGAGTCTGTATCGAGACCCGCCGCCTACTCGACCACCGACAGGTTACCTCACATAAATCGGATTGCTGTAGATCCATCCGCGCTTTCTGCCGAAGTAGCGGCGGTGTGCCTCCACGCGGTAAACGCCCGGCTCCGAGGTGTTGTATGTCAGCGTTTGCAGGCTGCGTGAAGGGCCAAGCGGAACTCCGTCCTTGAGAAGTGTGATATGTGCCTTCACGGGCAGATGGATGTGCAGTGTCACGCCGCCTTTGGCGGGAATCTCGTCACCCATGATCGCGGAATGTTGAAGTCCCTTGGCCTTGAAGACGAATCCGCGCGTGGGGGCGGGCAGGTCGTAGGCGACAAAACAATTCCCCTTTGCGAGGGCTGCGTAGATCATTTTCCTGTCGGCTTCCAGCTCCCCGGTCAGCGGTTCGGGGATGAAAACGTGCGTGTTGACTGTGCGGAAATGGAATTCGTATGGAAAGATCGTGCGATGGATCGGCCCCATGTGCATGTGGAGCGCGTGCGCGTCCGAGCCGCCGATAGCGACCACGCGTTTACCGCTGCTCATCAGATCGTCCCAGCGTTGCAGGGTTTCGGGTATCGGGCCGTGTCCTACAAATTGGGGGAAGAAGGCGTAAAAGGCGCCGTGGAGTTTCGTCGGGATGACGGTCTTGAGCTCACTCAGCCCGTTCCAGAGTTCGATGCCGTTGTAGCCATCCACGTCCCAGGCTTCCCATGAGATATCCGTTTCATTGAAGGCCGGGGCGGCCGGGTCTTTCGGATGTGCAATAAAGCTCAGCCCGCCCGCTGCCTCGACGCCGTTGATGAGCGCCTGGGGGTCGTCGGCTAGGCTGGCAACGTCGCGGTCCGCGTTGAAGACCAGCAGATGGTTCTTTTGCGGAACGCGGTCCTGATCGTGAACTTCCTGTCCAACCAGGAGCAGGACGCGGCTATTTTTGGGCGGTGTCGAAGGGTCGCGTTTGGCGCGGTAGTATCCCTCCATGCCCTGGACGAGCACGTTATGGTCCGTCACGATGACCGCATCCAGGCCGGTTTTGATGGCGGCCTCCGCAATATCCTTGTGCGTTCCTGTTCCGTCTGAGTAGCGCGTGTGCATGTGCAAATTGACAATGATTTCGTGCATGAGTCCTCAAGTTGACGTTTCTCTCGCCCAGCGGGTATAATGTTCCCGCTTAAAAGGAGGCACGTTTTAGATGGAAACTTATTTGAATATCGCGTTGATTATAATCTCGGTTCTGCTGATCGTTAGTGTCATCATGCAGAGCAAGGGCGCGGGCCTGGGCGGTTTGACCGGTGCCGATACGGGAAGTGTGTTTACAGCGCGGCGTGGTGTGGAACGCACATTGTTTCGCCTTACGATCGTATTGAGTGTTGTATTCTTCGTTCTGGTGCTTGTTCTTGTGTATATTGCAGGCTAGCACGAACTAGATTTTCCCTGAAGGGCTCTTTCGTTCCGTGCGTGGCGCCTTGCTTGCGCCATCTGCTGGGAGGGAACGAGCCTTTCTTTATTTTATGGCTTATCTATGAAACAATTACGCTGGCAGATCCTGGTGGTGCTCGTTACGTTGGTGATCGTGGCCGTTCTGCTGTATACGCAGCAGTCTGCGCCTGGGACGGGACTCGTAATCCAACAACAACCCGAGCAGGGAGGCGTTTTCACCGAGGGCTTGGTGGGGTCTTTGGGGCGTTTAAATCCGCTGCTGGATTGGAACAACTCCGCCGACCGCGATGTGAACAGCCTGCTCTTCAGCGGATTGGTCCGCTTCGACGAGCGCGGACTGCCGCGGGCCGATCTGGCCGATTCCTGGGGTGTTTCACAGGACGGTACGATCTACAACTTTACCCTGCGGCCGAACGCGCTCTGGCACGACGGGACGCCTGTCACCAGCGAGGATGTGATCTTTACCATCGAAATGATGAAAAGCGACGGCTCATTATATCCGCAGGATATCAAAGACCTGTGGGGCCGGGTCGAAGTGGAAGAGCTCAACGAGAATAACCTTAAATTCACGCTGCCCGAACCCTTTGTGCCGTTCATCGATTACCTGACGTTTGGTGTGCTTCCGAAGCATTTGCTGGATTCTGTCCCTCCCGATCAAATGGAGTCCGCAGATTTCAACCTCGACCCTGTTGGTACAGGCCCCTATATGTTCGACCAGCTCATTGTGGAAAATGGTCAGATCGCCGGCGCGGTGTTAACCGTCTCACCGAATTACTATGGCGATCCACCGTTCATCGAACAGGTTGTATTCCGTTATTACGAGACGCCGGCCGATGCGCTGGAAGCCTATCGCCAGGGTGACGTGTTCTCGGTCAGTCAGATATCGCAGGATATATTGCAGGCCTCGTTGGAGGAACCCACCCTCTCGTTCTATTCGAGCCGACTGCCGCAAATGGGATTTGTCCTGTTCAATCTGGGCAGCGCCGATGTCCCCTTTCTGCAGGAAGCGGACATCCGCCGTGCGCTCATGCTGGGTCTGAATCGTCCGAGAATCATCAATACGATCCTGCAGGGGCAGGCAGTTGTCTCAAATTCGCCCATCCTGCCGGGGTCGTGGGCCTATTTCGAGGGCGCTGAAGAGTTTGAATATGATCCCGATGCGGCGGCTGTTTTATTGAAAGGGGCAGGGTATGTCATACCTTCGAGCGGCAGTGAGGTGCTCGAAAAGGACGGCGTTCCGCTGGCATTTACAATGGTGCATCCCGATGATGCCATCCACACGCAGATCGCAGAGGCAATACAGACTCAATGGGCGCGGATCGGCGTGCGCGTGGACCTGCAGCCTCAGCCCTACGACCAACTTGTTCTGACGACGCTCGCTTCACGCTCCTTTCAGGCTGCCCTCGTGGACCTGAACCTTTCCCGCTCGCCCGACCCCGATCCCTATCCGTTTTGGCACCAAGCCGAAGCCGTCGGCGGACAGAACTACTCAGGCTGGGACCACCGCGCCGCCAGCGAATATCTCGAACAGGCGCGCGTCACCGCCGATTATTCCCTGCGGGCCAAGCTCTATCGTAATTTTCAGGTGATATTTTCAAAGGAATTGCCGGCCCTGCCGTTGTATGTCCCGGTATATTCATACGGCGTCGATTCGCAGGTGCAGGGCGTACAGGTCGGCCCGTTGTTTGAACCGAGCGACCGCTTCGATACATTTCCAAGCTGGTTCCTGCTTACCCGCCGCGCATTGGAACAGAATGCCGCGCCGACAGAATCTCCTTAAACCAAAGGTGACAGTCACTTTAAAGTGACTGTCACCTATTATTACCATAGAGGATACATGACAAACCCACAAACCGCACTCGATCATGCCGCGCAAAACCGTGAGCGTTTCCTGGATGACTTGAAAGAGCTGATCGCCATTCCATCCATCTCCACCGAAACCGATTCCAAGGCGGATGTGCTGCGCGCTGCAAATTGGGTGGCAGATCATCTCAAAAAACTTGGTATGGAAAATGTCGAAGTGATGCCCACGCCGAACGGCGGACATCCCGTTGTGTACGCAGATTACATCAAGAATCAGGATGCTAAGACCGTTCTGGTCTACGGGCATTATGACGTTCAGCCCCCGGACCCGCTCGATCTATGGGAGACCGGCCCGTTCGAGCCTGAGGTACGCGGTGACATGCTCTACGCCCGCGGCGCCTCCGACATGAAGGGACAGGTGCTGGCTACATTCCACGCAATCGAGTCCGTGATGCAGGCCGGGGATCTGCCCGTCAATTTGAAGTTTCTGATCGAAGGGGAGGAGGAGATCGGTTCGAAGAACCTTGAAGAGTTCCTGCAGAAGCACGCTGATAAATTCAGGGCCGATGTCTCCTTGAACCCGGATGCCGGTATGATCGGGAAGGATATGCCGACCATCACCTACGGTCTGCGCGGACTTACCTACATGGAAATCAATGTGTGGGGGCCAAAGGCTGACCTGCACTCCGGTTTGTATGGCGGCGCCGTCCATAACCCGGCGCAGGTACTGGCCGAATTGATCGCGAAGATGCACGATGAAAAGGGGCGCATCACCCTGCCCGGCTTTTACGACAGCGTCCGCCCGCTCAGCGAGCAGGAACGCGCCGATTTTGCCCGTCTGCCGAATGACGATCAAAGCTATCTGGATGAAACAGGCGTCCCTGCGTTGTGGGGCGAGGAGGGGTATATCTCCGCTGAGAGAACGGGCGCCCGTCCCAGCCTGGACGTAAACGGTCTGCTCTCCGGCTGGACCGGTCCTGGCTCGAAGACGGTGCTGCCGGCAAAGGCAATGGCGAAGATATCCTGCCGCCTCGTTGCAGACCAGGATCATAATGAAGTGTTTGAGCAGATGCAGCGTTTTATGGAGGCCAATGCGCCGAAGACCGTCCAGTGGGAGGTAAAAAATCTGACCGGCAGTCCGTACGCGATTGCAGATCTGGAAAACCCCGGCATCAAAGCCATGCACAAGGCCATGGAGACGGTATGGGGTTCGCGGCCGCTCTACCGGCGTGAAGGCGGTTCGATTGGCGCAGTGGCGTTGCTGCAATCGATCAGCGGTGTCGAGTCGGTTTTGGTCGGCATGGGCCTGCCCAGTGACCACATCCATTCGCCCAACGAGCATCTGCACTTGCCGACGTGGTACAAGGGCATCGATGCGTTCATCCATTTCTTTTACAATATGGGGTAACTCGTAGGGGCAGGGTCTTCCTGCCCTTTTGTTGCCTCTGATAATTGGGCGAGAGAACCTCGCCCC
>DATHRQ010000071.1:0-3079 GCA_035465095.1 Anaerolineales bacterium
GTTGTTTCCATCCAACAGGCGGACACATACGCCGCCGACGCCCATCTCCCAATCATCCTGGATGCCGTTTTCGTTTTCATCGAACCAAACGCGGTTGCCGATCCAATCCCCAGCGGGACGGATGATCTCCTCGCGCACGTCGCATCCGCCAAGGATGTTCGGCACATCGCGCGGGTAATCGCCGTAAAAGACATTCATGAAACGCGTCACGCCTTCGCCGATGAACAACTCGAACACCCACGGCGCAAAGCCGGGCCCCGCCTGCGGACGTGTGCTGGCCGGCGAGTTGCTGATGGATACCAGCACGGCTGGCAGATCGAGCAGTGACGGATCGGGAACCGCAAGGCCGGTCAGCGGGTTGACGCCCGCAGGGAAATTGTCAGGGCCGTAGGCGGCAGACGAAAAATGAGGCTGAGGTGTGAATGTAAAGAGTGGTTGCTGAGTTGAAGTAGCGGTAAGCGTGGAAAGGGCCTGTGGTGTTTCTGATGGCGTTGGCTCGGTCACTTGTGCGCTGGCACAGGCAGTGAGCGTAAGAACGATCAACGATAGGATGATGATATTGCGCAACAATTCTCCAATCTCCAGTCTCTGATCTTCATTTCGCACCCGGCGGTTGGCTGAACTGCAGCAGCCACTCGCCTGGCTGCTGTTCGGTCACGGCGGTCAGCGGTGTGACAATAGTGACCCATGTATGCCCGGGCTTGAGCGGGGATAAACTCCCATCATTGTTTTGGAATTGGATCGGTCCCTCGCTTTCCGTGCTCCATCGAATATCGAAAACCTGTCCATCGCGGAAGAGCAGCGCCTCCCCGGAAAGCCCGCGCTCGAGATGGATATCCAGATTGGTGGGTGAGATCACATTGTGTTTGGCGAACAAAACGATCACATTCTCGAATTGCAGCTGCCGGCCGGTCAGCCGGTCAATTTCAGGGTGCAGAATGCCGGCAGTCTGTGGGGCGCCATCGTCCACGTAACGCCAGTAGGATTGAGAGAGCGGGTCATATTCCCAGCCTGTTTGATTGAGCCAGGCGATGTAAACATGCAGCCGTGAGGCGGGCTGACCTCCAGCGGGCGGCTCATCTGAAAAGATATTGCTCACATAACGGGTGGGTATGCCTTCGTCCCTGCGCTCCTGCGCCAGGCGTTGCAACTCATTGATCTCCAACATATACCCGCCGCCCTGAAGGTTATGGTCCACGAAGGCGCAATGCGGTAATTCGACCAAAACTTCGGAGGATGCGTAGGCAAAGATCAGACACGAATCGACGAAGAAATCGGCGATGTCTGCGTATACCAGACGACCAGAGCGGACAGGTCCCACCTGGGCGGGAGGAAGTTCGGATGGGGGTAAAACCTCATTGGTCTGGATCAAGCCGAGGTCCAGATCGAGAAGCGACGATGTGACGTCCAGCGCGTCAGACCACCCCGAGGCTGGGTCCACGTCACTGTCCTTGTCATCGTCCCCAACATTCTTCTGACTGAATTCCGTCCCGTCGGGCTTTGCGAACGCAACAAAGTATCTCCCTGCGCTGACGTTGAATCCGTAATAGCCGTTCGAGTCGGTTGACGTTTGCTGGAGCAGGTCGAGGTTCTCGGCATAAAGGTTGACACACACGCCGCCGACGCCGCGCTCCCATGAGTCTTGTGTTCCGTTTTGAATTTCGTCCAACCAAACGCGGTTACCGATGATGAGGTCTGTCCCTTCAAAAGGTGCGCTGCGTACACCGCAATGGCCCGTGATCGGAGACTCAGGCGCGGGAAATTCGCCATAAAAAGTCGTCAGGTAACGGGTGGTGCCTTCGGTGATGTAGACCTCAAAGACATACGGCGCAAACGACAGCCCGGCCTGCGGACGCGCCGTGACGGGGAAGGTCGAGATCGAAACCAGCATGGTTGGCAGGTCGAGCAGGGACGGGTCGCGGACGGGCAGCCCCGTAAGCGGATTTATGGCGGGTGGGAGAACGATTTGCGTTCGAGTGATTTGAGTAACGACTTCGGGTGCAGGGAGCGATTCGGTTGAATTGGTGTTTATTATTGCTGGCGATTGTGTCTTTGTTTCAACGTTTGGCGTGCAACTGCTGAAAATGAGGAAAATTATTATTAGGAAGGCTCTCGCCGCAGTCCTCGGCGGCGAGAACGCCGCCAAAAGCTTGAGCAAGTTAGGCTTTCTCAAATCCATTTTTGATTCGTTCGTAAGTATCTTTCAATGTCTCTGGCAATACACGTGTTTGCCCCACTGTGGACATGAAATTCGTATCTCCAGCCCAGCGCGGGACGATGTGAAAGTGGATGTGGGCAGGCACGCCCGCGCCAGCGGCAGCGCCCATGTTCACACCGACGTTGAATCCCTGCGGCTTGTAGATGTCTCGTAAAACGCTTGTGCATTTTGTTGTAAGTTCCATCATTTCGGCGCGGGTTTCGGGGTCGAGTTCCTCGAGCGTGGACACATGCTTATACGGGTTGACCATAATGTGTCCGCTTGTGTAAGGGAAGCGGTTGAGAATGACGTAAGCATTCTCGCTGCGAAACGCAATGAGATTCTCCGCACCGTCCTGCATTTCCTGCGCAATGCAGAAAACACATCCATCTTCCTTGTTGTTCTCAAGATATTCCATGCGCCAGGGTGACCAAAGGTGATTCATATCGATAGTATAAAGGAAAACGAGCAAGTTGTTGACATACTCCCTCAAGCCGATTATCCTAACGCTAATGCAACCGTCATTGTTTCCAGAATCTGTTCCGCAAACATTCACCGTCTCCAAACTGACGTTCGAGATCCGTAAACTGCTCGAGGATAACGAGGTTCTTCAAGACGTTTGGGTGCAGGGTGAAATATCGAATTTGTCCCGCCCCGCTTCGGGACACGTGTATTTCACGCTCAAGGATGCCAACGCCTCGCTTAAATGCGTGATGTGGAAGTCGAGCGCGGCGCGACTCGATCTATCCCTGCGTGATGGCATGGAGGTGGAAGTCCACGGCAAGATCGGGGTCTACGAACCGCAGGGAGCGTATCAACTTTACGCCGACCAGGTCCGATCTGTGGGTGAGGGCGCGTTGTATCAGGAATTTCTGCGGCTCA
>DATHRQ010000072.1:0-7026 GCA_035465095.1 Anaerolineales bacterium
GCGCCGCGTTTGGCGTCGGTTGCGCCTTTTTTGCGTTTGATGGTAGACCATTTTGAATGACCAGACATGGGAACTCCTTGCTTTTTTAAACCACGTTTGTGGGAAATATCGAAGTAAGTTTGAAAATTATACCATTTGGAACAATCACATCGCTTGCGCCCGTTCCGCCATTTGGGCACGCAGGTCGTTCGCATCCTTGTCGATAAAACGCAGCGCGCCGAGGTAAAAGAAGAAACATAAAAGCCAGGCAACCACGCAAATGATGAGGATCGAAAAGGTTCTATCCTGCGAAGTCAAGATGAGCCAGCCGGTAAAGGCCGGTGCTGCCACTGCGCCGCTGTTCTCGACAAAATATTCCAGTGCCTGCGCCGTCGAGCGGACTTCGGGGACTGTCACGTCATAGACCGTCGCGATCACATTGGCAGACGAAAGCGGCATGAAGATGGCGGTCAGGCACATGAAGATGAAGAATTGATTCGGTTTGTCGAGTGGCGTGGTCATGGCGAGGAAGATGAAGATCGCGCCCAGCAGAACGCCTGCGCTCGAAACGAGGATGCGTCCCTTCTTGGTGCGCTTGAACAACAGGTCACCCAGAAAGCCGCCCACGAAATATCCCGCCGCGAGGATCAGGATGACGGGCACCATCGTGGCAATGATATTATTCGCATCGTAGCCACGTTCGGTCTCGAGGTAGCCAAAAAAGAAAAATACGATGACGTTCCATGGGAATTGACCCGCAAATCCCTGGGCAAAGACGAACCACATCGTCCGTTTTTTGAAGATCTCCCTTGCCTCCGCCCATGAGAATTTAAACGTCTGCATTTCGGGCATGTCGGCAAATTCGGGTTCGGCCTTGCCGCGCGGCATATCCTTAACGCCGAAATAGATCAATATCGCGATCACCAGCCCAAGGGAACCGGTGATATAGAAGACCGAACGCCAGCCGCCGATCTGAGGCGCGACCATTTGCCCCAGGATCAAACCCATCAGAAAACCGAGCGGCTGGGCCAGTTGCAACAATCCGTAGACCTTGCCGCGCATATTTGGTCCGAAATAATCAGCGATCAAGGTGAAGATGCCGGGGTAGGAGGAATCGTCGATGCCGGTCGAGGCGCGGGTGACCAAAAATCCGCCGTAGGTGCGGACGATCGCATTCAGCCACGTCGTCGCCCCCCAAATGAAGGAGGCGAGCGCAAGCAGTTTCGCGCGCGCGTAGCGGTCGTATAAATATCCCCACAGCGGATACAGCACCGTCGCAACTGCCAGCGCCCCCGAATTGACCAGCCCCCACTGAAAATCGTTCAATTGAAAGGTGTCACTGATCTGTACCTGCAGCGAACCGATCATCAACTTATCGGTCTGGTGCAAAAGCATAAAGAAGAAAAATACAGCCACCACAAACCATCGATACCCTGGTTTTTGCTGTGACATGACGAACCTCCCAATGCAGAATCTGCAAAACAGTTTATTATGGAAACAATGCAGCGTCAAACTCGTTATTAATCCAAAACAGCCTCCTGGGCAGGAGGCTGTTCTTTTTGAAAACCAGTTACCTATCGATTTATGATGAACAGGATGCCGGCAATCACGGCGCATACTCCTGCGATCACGTTGCCAGCTGCCCCCAAGCCTATGCCCAAAAGAGCCAGGCCCGCCAAAACCAAATATATCCCGAGTAAAATCCATTTAAGACTGCGCATTTTTCTTCTCCTTTTATATGATTTTAGTGATTACTGGGAATCACGTTGCTCAGCTTGAACCGCAAGAGCGCGGCCAAACTCCATCATAATAAAAAACCCTGACAGCCTCCATTGGTTACGATTTGCCCCTATTCTGATATTTCGTCGGAAATGATCTCCTGTGCAAGTTTACCCAGTTCGTCGGCATCCTCCACTTTTGCAGAATCGAAATACTGCTCAAGCAGATCAAGCGGACTCATACTGCTGACTACCTGCCCCTCCGGGATGCGTACGCGCGCCTCTATTTGCGGACGTTTGACCAGATGAAACTCGAACGCAGCCTCGGCGTGTTTTCGCAATGCGGGTTCATCGATCAGCGCATCCCACTCTCGGGGATATTCGACCACAAGTTTGACGATCGCCTCAGAGACATCTGCGGGCAGAGCCTTTTTCAACACTTCGGTCACGTTCTCATCGGACCGTAGAACTGCCTTCCGTTCAACGAACGGACGTGTGCCTTCGATCCTGCGCCACTCAACCTTTGCATCCCCAGGTTCGATCACTGCGATGATGTAAAACTTATCATCCTTTGCCTCGCCAAAATCGACCCGTTCGATCGAGCCCGGGTATATGACCGGCGGGTGATTCCCCTTATTCACATCCTGCGGCTTGTGGATGTGGCCCATGGCAACATAATCGAGCCTTGTATCTTTTACGAGAGCCGTCGGGAGGACAAGATCGCTCCCCAGCATGACCATCCTCTCCGCGCCAAACATCGCACCTTCGACAGAGGCATGGGCGGTGAGAATGAGGGGCAGATCCCTATCAGCACCTTCGATAAAAGTTTCTATTAAACCCGACATCCGTTCTTCGATATTCGTGAACAATGCTTCTGTGTCGCTGGCACTCGATTCCAGTGCAGCCATCAAGCCCGAACGCGAAATCCACGGCATCGCAATGATCTGCACAGGCACGCCCCATACATCCTTGGGGGAAAGAAACTCGGGCTTTTGTAACACCTTGACAAAAGGTATCTGCAGCGTATCGAACTCCTGAACTGCATGCGCGCGTCCCGCTGCCGGAGAAAGATCGTGATTGCCAACAAGTAACAATGTAGGTATTTTTGCCTGTGACAGGCGAATGATGCGTCTGCCCCACTCACGCTGAAAGGTCGGCGCGGGAGAACGGTCTTTATAAGCGTCACCCGCAAAGATGACCATGTCCACTTTTTCGTCAATCGCCGCATCGACGATCGTATCCAGCGATTTAAGAAAATCCAGGACGCGCAGCGGCAATCCTGTTTCAGGATCGTGGCGGCCGTAGTTGGCCATGTCTATGTGTGCGTCGGCGAAGTGGAGTAGTTTCATGTTTGAGTGTTTGAAGGTTGCAGGTTCAAACGTTTGAACGTGCAACCTTGTCAACCTGATAACGAATCAGGGCTGTATCCCCAAATCCTGCAATGCCAGGATCGCTGGCGTCCAGTTGGGATGCAGGCGCAGCGCTTCGCGATAATCGGCCACAGCGGCATCGGTGTTTCCGATCATGTAATAGGCTTGTCCGCGCCAGTAGAGGCTTTCTTCGATGGTCGGCTTGGAGATGGTTTCCGTCAAGGTGATGTTTGCGAGACTGATGACATCCTGATAGCGGCCTGAATAGAAATACGCCTTGTAGGGGCCGGTCTGATACCACATCATGCGATATGGGCGCTGGACATCATCCTCACCCAGAGAGTTATAGATTGCGAAGGCCTGATCGTAGGCAACGGCTGCATCCTGATATTCAAATAACTCGACATGACTTGTCCCTTTTGCGTACCATGCAAAGAATTGATCGATGCCGCTTGTTGTTCCAATCTTTTCCTCTGCAAAATTCAACGCATGACGCGCCGCCCATTTCGGGTCGGCATAGGGGCCAAGCACTTCCAACAGTTCGGCTTCGCGCTCAGGCTCATAAACCACGATGAAGAGATTATTGAATGAAAGCCAGGCTTCATTTGCCATAAATTCATCGTATGAAATGCGGAAGTTGGGACCGTCGTTCCAGGTATCCTGAACGATCAATTGATTGAGTTTACCGTCGTAGCCTGTGACGAACTGATAGTGCCCCAGCCAGGCAACCTTGCCTGCATAATCCCTTTCATAATATCCTTTTTCAGCAATAAAAGGGAAGTCAGCCGCGAGCAGTCTCTTCGCCAGGTCGATATTGCCGCCGAGACGCGACAACGCGCGGAACTCGGTCTCATCGTTGACGAAATCCACCATCTCATAGGGCATGACGTTGACGTCGCTTCTGCCCTGCTGGATGAAGTCCAGTTTGGGATCTGGTATGCCGGGCTTGACAGCTTTGGCAACAGTATCTCGATTTCCGTTCCAGCCGATATAGTTCAACGCCATACTTAGGTTTGCAGGGCCGCAGTAGTTCCAGCGGTTCTTTTGGTCTTCGTAGCGGATGCCCGTCAGGATGACCGAATCAGGCAGCGGCGTGGATGTGATCGTTGGTGCGAGGGTAGGACCCGGTGTGGGCGTTTGAGTCTGCGTGGGCACAGGTGAAGGCGTTCGAGTCGCAGACGTCCCGCTGACAACTGTTTCCGTTGGCGGCTGCCCTGCGGGCTGGAAGACCGCCTCCTCAGGCGGGTTGATCCAATACTTAATGCTGGATTGCAGGCCTTCAAGGCGCGGCATGGCGCGCGAGTAGACGGGCGGCAGGAAGAATATGCCGACGCCCAATAAGATCAGGATGGGGACGAGCCATTTACGGTCAAATCGGTTTTGCATGGCGGGGATTATATAACAAAAAAACTCCGGGTTCCTGAGGAACCCGGAGGTCTAATGTTAGGCTTATTCGGTTACTTCGCCTTCAATGACATCATCGTCATCCTGGGGCGGAGCGGACGGGCCGCCTTCCGGTTCGGGCTGTGGCTGCTCCTGAGCGTAAAGCTGCTGGCTTAGGGCATGGAATGCCTGCTCCACTGCTTCACTGGCTGTCCTGATCTGGTTCAGGTCTTCACCCTGTGCGGCAGACTTAAGGTCATTGACCTTGGTTTCGATCTCGCCGCGTTCAGCATCAGGCACCTTATCGCCCAACTCACGCAATGTCTTTTCAGTCTGATAGATCAGATTATCGGCCGTGTTCTTCGCATCGATCATCTCACGACGCTTCTTATCCTCTGCCTCGTGGGTTTTGGATTCCTGCACCATGCGATCGATATCGCTCTTGTCCAGGTTGGTCGAAGCCGTGATGGTAACCTTTTGCTCCTTGCCGGAGGCCTTATCCTTTGCGGTCACATTCAGGATGCCGTTAGCATCGATATCGAATGTAACTTCCACCTGTGGAACGCCGCGCGGCGCAGGCGGAATGCCATCGAGCCGGAAGCGCCCGAGGGACATGTTATCGGCTGCCAGAGAACGTTCACCCTGCAACACATGGATGTCTACAGCGGTCTGGTTGTCTGCTGCCGTGGAGTAAACCTCGGTCTTTTTCACCGGGATGGTTGTGTTGCGCTCGATCATGGTCGTCATGACTCCGCCCATCGTCTCCACACCCAACGAAAGCGGGGTGACATCCAGGAGGAGGACATCCTTAACCTCGCCACCAAGCACACCACCCTGAATGGCCGCGCCGATGGCGACAACCTCATCCGGGTTTACGCCTTTGTTCGGCTCCTTGCCATTGGTCAGCTTGCGAACCAATTCTGCGACCATCGGCATACGGGTCGAACCACCGACGAGAACAACTTCATCGAGCTTGTCTGCGCCAATACCGGCATCTTTCAACGCGGCTTCAAACGGCTTGCGGCAGCGCTCGAGCAGGTCCTCGGTCATCTGTTCAAATTTGGAACGGGTCAGTTTCAACTGCAAATGTTTCGGTCCGCTGGCATCTGCGGTTATGTAGGGAAGATTGATCTCCGTCTCCATGACTGTGGAGAGTTCGACCTTGGCTTTTTCTGCAGCTTCGCGCAAACGCTGCAACGCCGGGCGGTCATTTCGCAGGTCAATACCCTGCTCTTTCTTGAACTCATCTGCCGCCCAATTGACGATCCTCTGATCCCAGTCATCACCACCCAGGTGTGTATCACCGTTGGTGGCTTTTACCTCGATCACGCCATCGCCGACCTCAAGGATGGATACGTCGAACGTACCACCGCCAAGGTCGAAGACCAGGATGGTCTCATCCGTCTTTTTATCCAGTCCATAGGCCAGTGCTGAGGCGGTCGGCTCGTTGATGATACGCATCACTTCGAGGCCTGCAATCTTGCCCGCGTCCTTTGTGGCCTGTCGCTGGCTGTCGTTGAAATACGCAGGGACGGTAATGACCGCCTGTGTAACCGGATTGCCGAGATACGCTTCTGCATCCGCTTTCAACTTACCCAGGATCATCGCGCTGATCTCCTGCGGGGAGTATTCGCGATTCGTGACCGGGATTTTTACGCGCACGTCATCAGATGGTCCCTTTACAACGTTGTACGAAACCATCTTACGTTCGGCTTCTGTCTCGTCATAGTGGCGACCGATAAAACGCTTGATGGAATACACTGTATTCTCAGGATTGACAACTGCCTGCCGCTTCGCGGTCTGACCGACGAGTCGTTCGCCGTTCTTATTAAACGCTACAACCGAGGGGACGAGTCTGCCCCCCTCTGACGATGGGATAACGGTCGGCTGTCCGCCTTCCATCACCGCCATAACAGAGTTGGTTGTACCTAGGTCGATTCCTATAATTTTGCCCATAGTTAATATTCTCCTTGCATTAATATTCAGTGCCTATATGATACCTGCCCAATGCAAGAAAACTGTTAACGGCATGTAGAAAAAGTGTTGGTTCCCCCGCTCAACGCCATGAATCTACGGAAAGAGTGATTCACTGACCGTGACCGAATCAAACACAACGACCACGGGCGTATTTCCATAGGAGGCGGCAGTGAGTCCCACCTTGCCTGCGTCAGGCCCGTAACTCGAAACATCCACACTGCGGACGATGACGCCATTGATATAAAGACGGAGCGTGATACCGGAACAATCCAGACCGATCTGCTGTAACTCGCCACTCTGTTTAACCTGCCCGGACACCCCATCAAGGATGGGAAGGTAATCGGCAACGCCGGTATCGAGCCATTGACCATACAAGACGTTGTAGGCACCGTCAGTGGAAACGTTGTATTCCAGCCACCCGTCTGTTTCGCTGTAGCGGCAGATCAGTCCGGCCGAGGCAGGCGTGAGTGCACTGTTGACGAATTCCGTTTCGATATACACATCAGCATAATCGAATGGACTGTATACGGCGTACAGCCATGTGTAGGGCGCATCCATTTGCAGACGCAGGGTACTATTCTCAGTGGATATGGTTGGAG
>DATHRQ010000073.1:0-4347 GCA_035465095.1 Anaerolineales bacterium
TGTCCTGTTTCGTAATTGCGTTAAAATGGGGGGAGAAAAGGAGCTTCCTATGCGCGCAGTCGACATCATTATCAAAAAACGCGACAAGATCGAACTCAGTCAGAATGAGATCGAATTCTTTGTAAATGGATTCGTCTCCGGCGATGTGCCGGATTATCAGGCATCCGCTTTTGCAATGGCCGTTGTTCTTAATGGCATGACGCCGCGTGAGACGACCGACTTGACACTTGCCATGGCCCATTCCGGGCAAATGATGGACCTGAGCGATGTGGTCGATCTGGCGGTGGACAAACATTCCTCCGGCGGTGTGGGCGATAAGACCAGCCTGGCGGTGCTTCCGATTGTGGCCGCGTGCGGCCTGCCCGTTGGGAAGATGTCTGGCCGCGGGTTGGGTTTCAGCGGCGGCACACTCGATAAACTCGAATCGATCCCCGGCTATCGGGTCGATCTGACGATCGATGAGTTCAAAAAACAGCTAAAAGAAAAAGGATTGGTGCTTGCGGGTCAGTCGCTTGATCTCGCTCCGGCAGATGGAAAGTTGTACGCATTGCGTGATGTGACCGGGACGGTGCCGTCCATCCCGTTGATCGCTTCATCCATTATGTGCAAGAAACTGGCGGCGGGCGCACAGGCGATACTTCTCGATGTAAAGACCGGTCACGGCGCCTTCATGGAGACCCTGGACGACGCGCGTGAACTGGCCAATTTAATGACCGATATTGGCAAACTGGCAGATCGTGAAGTTGTGGCGCTGCTTTCGGATATGAACCAGCCGTTGGGGAACGCAGTCGGCAATTCTTTGGAGGTGGTAGAAGCCATCGAAACACTCAAGGGCGGCGGACCTGAAGATTTCCGTGAACATTGTCTGCATGTCTGCGAGCATATGCTCGTTTTGGGGAAACGGGCGGAAGACCTGGTCGAGGGGCGTGCCATGGCAGAAAAAGCGATTGCAGATGGCTCGGCATTCGAGAAGTTCCGTGTGCTGGTGCAGGCGCAGGGCGGAGATGTTTCCTATGTGGATGACACCTCCAAATTCCCGGCTGCAAAATTCGTCGAGGTGGTAAAGGCGCCTCGCAGCGGAAGTATTTCAGGGATCAATGCCAGAGGCGTGGGCGAGGCGGCGGTGGCGCTGGGGGCGGGGCGTGCGAAAAAATCCGATCCGATCGATCATGCAGTCGGGTTTGTCATCCATAAGAATGTTGGGGATGTTGTTGAAAAAGGCGAAGACCTGTTCACCATCCATGCGAATGATGAGCAGAAGCTTGCCGAAGCGCGTGAAGCCGTGCTCGCCGCTCATTCGTTCAGCGAAGCCCCTGTGGAGCCATTACCGTTGTTTTACACTTAAAAAGGTGCGTTATAATAGCATGAGGAGCGATAAGTTTCATGGCAAAAGTTTCACTACGAGCATATAACCGCGAAATTGAGGCGATGATCGACCGCGGCCACCTGGACGAGGCGATCGCGCATTGTCAGCATATTTTAAAGACCTTCCCAAAACATTTGGAAACCTATCGTTTGCTGGCCAAGTCGTACCTTGAGGCCAAGCGTCACAACGAAGCGGTGGATATATTTTCGCGTGTTCTGGTGGCTGAGCCGAGCGACTTTGTGTCCCAGGTGGGTATGAGCATTATCCGCGACGAGCAGAATAAACTCGATGATGCCATCTGGCATATGGAACGTGCCTTTGAAACACAACCCTCCAACGCCGCGATACAGGGAGAATTGCAGAGACTATACGGCCGGCGCGATGGCACCCAGCCTCCGCGCATCCGCATGACGCGCGGCGCGCTGGCGCATATGTACATGCAGGGCGAGTTATATCCGCAGGCGATCTCTGAGACAAAAAGTGTCCTGGAGGAAGATGCGGGCAGAACCGATATGCAGGCGCTGTTGGCGAAGGCTTATTTCAAGAGCGGACAGAAAAATGACGCGGCAGATGCGGCCTCAGCGGTTTTGAATCGCTATCCGTACTGTTTGGATGCCAACCGCGTGCTGACCGAAATTCTCAGCATCGATCGGCCCGATAGCGCCGCAGTATATCGTCGACGCGTTTTCGAACTAGATCCGTATGCCGCGCAGGTGGATGGCAGTGTCTTTGAATCAGGCGCAGTGAGCGATGCCGCTGTAACGCTTGAACGACTGGATTGGAATGGTCAGCCGACCGGCATGCCCGCCGATTGGGGATCGACAAGCGCCATCAGTCTTGAAAGCGGTTCGTCCGATGAACAGCCGGATTGGCTCAAGAGCGGACTTGAGGAAACGGAATCGCCGCCTCCTTCCGCCCCGGCTTCTGTTTCTGAACAGGAGACCTCTTCCTCGCCCGAGGCGGATACCCCTGCAGAACCTGCGGAAGATATCCCGGACTTTTTGCGCGCGGCTGGCTGGGGTGAATCGACCGGCGCGTTCGATGAAAGTAAATCTTCTGCCATGTTCGACGATGAACCCGAATCTGAGGCCGTTCCCCTTGAGCAGGGCGATATGCCGGATTGGGTCAAGGCCATGGCCCCACAGGAAACATCCGAATCCACAGACAATGCCGATAACGATGACGAGGAGATTCCCGATTGGATTAATAAGATCGGCACCGATGAACTCCCCGTCCCGTCCGATGAGACTCCTTCCGAGGATCAGCCTGATTGGTTGGCACAGACAGACGAATTATCTGAAACTTCCGAACCTGAAATGGAAGCTGCCGTTGATCAGCCGGTATTTGATCAGCCTGAATCCAGCGATGAAGATGAAATGGATATGTTGAGCGAACTCAGCAGTGAAACAGATTCGCCGCTGCCCGCGCGGTCTGAGGATGATTCCGGTCTTCCAGAGTCTATGGAAAGCGATGATTCCGAGCAGACTGAACCAGCGGTTGCTTCCACGGAAGCGAGGTCAGACATGACTGATACAGGGAACCTGGGTATGGGTGAACAGGAACAGGATGATTCGTTTGCCTGGCTTGAAAACCTTGCGGCAAAACAGGGCGCCTCTGAAGGCTTGTTGACCGATCCGGAGGATCGTCTTGAAGAGGAACCCGATTGGATCAAGCAGGCAAAAAGCTTGAGCGAATCAGACGACCAGCCGGCGCGGGAAGAACAACCTTTACCTGATGAACAACCTGTGCCTGAGCAATCTACAGCTGTTGATCAATCGATGCCTGAACAGTCTGCGGTTCCTGATCAACCCGTGTCTGAGCAGCCTGTTGCTGCCGACCAACCTGTATCTGACGAACAACCATCCGCTACTGAACCCCCGTTGGACAACCTTGAAGAATTGGGCAAAAGTGAGGAAGAACGGGACGATTCGTTTGCCTGGCTGGAGAACCTGGCGGCCAAGCAGGGCGCAACCGAAGGCTTGCTGACCAAGCCGGAAGAACGTCGTGAAGAAGAACCGGAATGGGTGACACAAGCGAAGGCTTCGGATACCGCACAAACGCCTGTTGAACAGACGGCAGAACAAACAAGTGAAGAACCAGAGTTTACAGATTCGACGCCCGATGAAGAAGCACTCCCAAGCGCTGAAGCCGATGAGATGGAGTTGACGGAACAGGCAGAGGAAGTTTCAGAAAAACCCGTTGACGAGCCGATCGAGATGCCTGAGCAGGAGGATCAACAAGCCGCTGAACCGGCTGAACCCGTTGCGCCTGTGGAAGGTGTCACAGCCTGGCTTGACGGGTTGGATGAGGATGAACTTGTGGATCAGGCTGCACCGGCCTCGACAGACGATACAGCAGCGTGGCTGAAAACGCTGGATGAACCGGAGCAGACCTCATCTGCGCCGGCATCGTCAGACGAAGACGATGTATTGGCATGGATGGCAGAAGACGAAGAAGACCAGGAATCTGAAACCGAAGCAGCCGTCCCTGTGGATGAAGCGGCGGAAGATGCCAGCGACCTGCCGGACTGGTTGGAGGGTTTGGACGAAGAAGAGTCAAAGCCTCCTGCTGTATCAGAAGATGATGGTCTGCCTGCGTGGTTGCAGGACGAAACCGGTGAACTGGTTGCAGAACCAACCAAAATAGAACCCACTCAGTCAACAGACTGGACACCTGAAGATGAGAAAGAAGTGGAAGCGGACAAGGAAAGGGATGAAACTCCGCCTCCGGCGGCTTCCGAGCCTGTTCCTGCCGCGGACAAGTTTGAACCTGAGCCCGAACCCGAACCTGAGCCTGTAAGAAAGCCAACTCCTGAAAAGGTAGAGGTAAAGCCGGCAGCCCCGCCTGAACCCTATAAGGAACCCGCGACACGGAAAACAACCGGCATGTTGGAAATGCCCGTCGACCCCGTCCTCGGATCGGCCCGCGCCGAACTCTCGCGCAGCAATATCCCTGGCGCCTTGGAGATCTATGGGCAACTC
>DATHRQ010000074.1:0-2224 GCA_035465095.1 Anaerolineales bacterium
CCGCTTCTCGGATAGGTCTATACAAGCCCTAAAAGTTTATCTACACGAAAGAGCAGGTGTTGAGCCGAATTCCCGCACACCAATTGGTTAACAACCATTATTTGCCCGCCATGACATCCGCGCAAGAAAAAAGATGCGTCCGATCACGGCTGGTGGGATGTGGAAGGCGATCAAATTACGCATCGAGGAGGCCGGCGTCGAGCGAAATGCAGTGCGCATTCACGACTTTCGTCACTATTTTGTGACCATGACGTATCTCGCCAAGGGAAACCTGAAACTATCCCAGGAACTGGCACGCCACGAAAGCATCAACACCACCAATCGCTACGCTCATTTCGGCAGTGAAGTCGATGCTGCTTATGATGAAATATTTAATGACAGATAAAACGTAATCATATCACGCAGCGATACGTGCATCTCAGCGACGACGAACTCGATAAAGGTTATTACGAGATATTCGAGAGTAAAGACTAACACCTTCCTGCCCCACGGGGGATACTCTATAACTATGTGTAGCTAAAAACGGTCTCCTGGAGGGAGTTACAAACTCGCGGTTTCCATTACTATATTTCATACAGAAACCAACTTTCAGGAGAATATCGTGACCAGCCTCAATGCTTACAAAAACAGCGTCGCAAAACGCTCATTCCTTATCCTAACTCTTTCAGCGGTTTTGTTGTCCGCCTGCGGAGGTTCGCCTGGGGCTACAGAAACAGCAGATTCGACCCCGACAGGCATGGTCGAGCCATCACCCACATCGGTTCCTCCCTCGCCGACAGCTGCTTCCACAGAAACAGCCACGCCTGTACCCACCTCCACTCCCCTGCCGAGCGGGGTATGGGGCGAAGCCGCACAATTGAGAAGCGCCAGATCAGAAATGCCGGCTGTCCTGCTGGACGGACGCATCTATGTGATCAGCGGTTTGAAGACCGGACCACTCCTCCCTACCCAGAGGACAAGCGAAATGTACGATATCGCGAGTGACGAATGGCTTCCCATCGCCTCAATTCCGCAGGACCGTCATCATGGAATGGCTGCCGCATATCAAGGCAAAGTCTATTATTTCGGCGGATCTCCAGAAGGTTCACTTGCAGGCACCAAGGAATCCTGGGTCTATGATCCTGCCCTGGATCAATGGGACGAGATCGCCCCATTACCAGTACATCGCTCAGCCGGATTTGCCGTTGTTTACAGCGATTTTATCTACATCATGGGCGGTGTTGGTGCATCTCATAGTCATAGTGACGACGACGAACTGGAAGATAATGGTGAAACGCTAAGATATGACCCATCAACAAATGAATGGACATTGCTCTCACCGCCACTGCAACGCCGTGAACATGTCACAGCCGCATTGATCGGTGATCAGATCTATGTTTTTGGTGGGCGATGGGTGGATGAAGAATTGGACACATCTGACATATACGACCCTGCAACTGATACCTGGAAAAAAGGACCCGATCTACCCGAACCGCGTGCCGGGAATGGAATAGCGGTTTTGAATGGTTTGGTCTATCTTATCGGAGGCGAGATCTGGATGTCAGGACCGGAAACAACCCTATATAGTGTTGACGTCTACGATCCTGTAACTGACAGCTGGTCTTCCCTGCCTGATCTGTCATTTCCACTTCATGGCGTCCCCGCGGTTGCATCAGGAGACAGGCTTTATGTGATTGGCGGTTCTACTATAGCTGCAATGGCAAATAATACAAAGAGATTGTTTATTTTCCAGCCTTGATCATCGCACATGCCTGAGAATCAATAAAACGGATCGTCGGTCGCTGATCCGTTTTATTGATTTATACCCATTGCCACCCTGCTTATATGGCTTAATGACAACAATAGTATTATGATGGTCCAGGAGAACGAATAAATCATCGTTAGAGAGTTGTCATGGAAACGAATAAAGAACCCAGCAAACCGAAAACAAACAAGAAAAAAGAGGAGGAACCCGAAGAGCCCGTATGGACCTATCGCGGCTATAAACTCAAGGCCAGCGAGTTCGTCACCTCGATGGTGCATTTCTTCCGCGCCGAGGTCAGCCGCGCCAACGTTTGGCGTCAGCGGCTGGATACGACCACGAACTGGGCGGTTGTGTCCACAGGCGCGACGCTCTCCATCGCATTTAGCCAGCCGACCATCCATCACAGCATAATCATCCTCAACACACTGTTGGTGACCTGGTTCCTGTTCATCGAAGCGCGCCGTTATCGTTATTACGAAT
>DATHRQ010000075.1:0-4302 GCA_035465095.1 Anaerolineales bacterium
CTTTATTTATGATCCGCTAAATGATCAATATGTTGCGCTTGCAGGGGAAGATGGACGCCCCACCAGCGATATTCGATTTTCTTCAAGCAGCGGGTTGGTTCAATATTTCCAAAAGGAAAGTATCCCTCTCTATCTGGATACGGTCAATCTTCCGACCCTCCTGAAGGGAGATGAGGCGCGTCTGTCCCTTTTGGCAGCGAACCTCTTTGTTGCATTGAACGGCGAGGACAAGCCTGTTGGCTGGCTTGCCCTGGGATCGCCTCTTTCCGGAGATGCCTATACCCCCAAAGACCTTGATTTCCTCGAGAGCATATCCGATCAGGCATCTGTCGCCATATCCCGTGTACAGATCGTGGCAAACCTTGAACGCCGTGTGCAGGAAATGAATGCACTTTCGCGTGTGTCTCAGGGGGTGAATGTCACCCTGCGATTTGACGATGTGTTGGAATTGATCTTTGCCCAAACCTCGCAGATCATCCCGTCCACGTACTTCCACATTTCCCTGTACAACAAGGATGCTAATTATTTTTATTACGGCTTCCGTGTGGATGATAATGAGCGCATGGCTTCTCTTGAAAACCAGCCGCTTCCTCAGAATTTTGGGTTGGGACAGGAGATCATTCGTAAAGGCCGTCCCATTATTACGCATGAGTACACACGGGAGTGCCAATCCAGAAACATGACGCCTTCCACCCAGGATATATATGCGTGGATGGGTGTCCCGCTCAATTCAGGTGCAGAAACGATTGGTGCTCTAGGTGTGGGGAGCAGGGATCCCACGGTCATTTACACGCGGGCGCAGCTTGACCTGCTGCAATCCATTGCCGATCAAACCGTCGGCGCAATCGTCAAAGCGCGGCTGCTACAGGAGACCGAACAACGCGCCCACCAATTGACAACACTGAATGAGATCACGCGTCAGCTCACGTCCACGCTGGATCAGGAACTGCTCCTGCAAAACATTCTGGATTACGCTGTAACGATTTTGAACTGTGAAGCCGGGACATTGTTCCTCATGGACGAACAGACCGGAGACCTGACCTTTAGCGTCACGGTCGGGCCTGTAGCCAGTAACCTGCGTGGAGAGCGTCTCCCCCCTGGAACCGGGGTCGTGGGACGTGCTGTTCAGACGCGTAAGCCTGTGATCGAAAATAATGCACAGGAATCAGGCTCGCTTTTTGTGGAGACCGATAGACAAACAGGTTTTGTTTCCCGTTCCCTGCTGGCTGTCCCCATGCAGATCAAGGATCGTGTTCTCGGCGTCATCGAGGTGATAAATCGCCGTGATGGATTGCCCTTTGTCGAAGACGATGAAAACATCCTGACCGCCTTTGCAGGGCAGGCCGCAGTTGCGATCGAGAACGCCCGCCTGATCGAATTGACAGATCAGGAACTTGCCGCCCGCGTGGACGAACTCCAGGTGATGGGACGAATCGTTCGTGAATTAAATGCCAGTCTCGAAGTTGACCGCGCCATGCATATCACACTCGAATGGGCCATGCGTCAATCCAATGCAGAAGCAGGCCTGATCGGTATGCTCGAAGAGGATCAAATCCGTATCATGGCCGAGGAGGGATACGAAGATATATTCACCGATCCTTCCGATGGGCATATACCGCTCGACCTGCCCACGATAAAAACAGCAATCGAAAGCGGACAGCCGAACCAGGTTTCATTGATCGCCTCAGGTGAAAAAGGTATTCTTCCAAAGGCGCATACACAGATCATCATCCCAATTCGGCGCGAAGCCGATGTTATCGGTCTGCTCCTGCTGGAGAGTATGAATGACACGCAGGAGAACATGGCGTTCCTCAATCGTTTGAGCGACAATGCGGCCATCGCCATCTACAACGCCCAACTTTATGCCGAGGTCCAGCGGGCAAACATCGCCAAGAGTGACTTTGTTTCATTTGTGGCACATGAGTTGAAGAACCCCATGACCTCGATCAAGGGCTACACTGAATTGCTCGCGGCCGGTTCTGTGGGCGAGATCAACGAGATGCAGAGCAACTTCCTGCAGACGATCCGCTCCAACGTCGAGCGTATGTCTGTTCTGGTTTCCGACCTGAACGATAATGCCAAGATCGAAGCCAATCGTCTGCGCCTCGATTTCAAACCTGTGGATGTGCCCGAGGTTTTGGACGAAACTCTAAAATCGACCAAACGCCAGTTGGAGGATAAAAAACAGGCTGTCGATACGAAGTATTCAGGCAATTTACCCAGTATTTGGGCAGACCCGGTACGGGTGGGGCAGGTACTCACCAATCTCGTTAGTAATGCGCACAAATATACGCCCGAAGGCGGGAAGATCATGATCGGCGCGGAAGCGATCGCCAATCAATGGGATCCTGAAGGGGCAAAACAGGTTGTTCATTTGTGGGTCAAGGACGATGGAATCGGCATCAGTAACGAAGACCAGGTCAAAATATTCCAAAAGTTCTTCCGTTCAGATGATTCGAAAGCCCGCGAGGCTCCGGGCACAGGCCTTGGTTTGAATATTACCAAGAGCCTTGTGGAGATGCAGGGAGGGCGGATCTGGTTCGAAAGCGAATATCGCAAGGGCACCACCTTCCATTTTACAGTGCCGGTTGCCGAAGGATAATGAGATGACCTTGAATGTTGCTGTTGGGCACGCCCAGGCATTGAACGGACGCGAGGCCGGTTTGCAGGCGGCACATCACGCTTTGAACAATCTGGGCATTGCCAACCCCACCCTGGGTTTCGTGATCGCCTCTCATCAATACAAAGCACGCGATGTCATCAATGGCGTTTCAAGCCTGCTTGGCGATACGCCTCTGATTGGTTTAAGCAGCCCGGTGGGGTTGACGCCGGAAGGGTTGCATCCCAACTCCGTGGTTGTGGCCTTTCTCAGCGGCGACTTTCAAGCGGAAACACATTGGATGCCCGGGTACGCACAGAGCGGGCGTGAAACAGCCGTCCAATTGATAAAACAACTTGAAGGGAAGGACGACGCGCAGGCACTCCTTTTCTTCGCTGATGGTTTCAATGGGGATGCGAATCAATTATGTTCCTTCCTGCCCAATGGGGATGTCATGATTGCCGGGGCGCTTTCCACCGGAGACATGCATACGGGTCATTCCTTCCTTATGGCTGGTCCACAAAACGGAGCCGGGGCACTCGCTGCGGCCGTCCTGCGCGGTGATATACATTTGGGGATCGGTGTTGCGCATGGTTGGAACGCAGTCGGCAGGCAGTTTCGCGTTACACGTTCGCGCGGGTTCTGGCTGCGCACACTTGATGGCCGGCCGGCCTCAGAAGCCTATGCTCAATTATTCGGTGTTCCCGCCCGCGAATGGGCCTTCCCTCCACTTAGTCATCTCGCCCGCCTCTATCCGCTCGGCGTGGAGCAGGGCGATCAAATGCTTGTGCGTTCACCGGTTCGTGTGGAGGCCGATGGGAGTTTTCGCATGAACGCACCCGTCCATGACGGGACAAATGCGTACCTTCTTGTAGGCAGCCGCCCGGCTTGTAAAGAGGCTGCACACCAGGCTGCTCAGCAGGCGTTGCAGCGCCTCGATGGACGCAAGCCTGAATTTGCGCTTATTCTGGTGGATATTGCCTGGGAGATGCTGTTGAAATCACATCCCGGTTTAGAGGTTGCCGCAGTTCAAGAGATTCTTGGCAAGGATGTACCAATAGCCGGCGCGTATACCCTCGGGCAAATTGCTCCCAATATTGGGGGTGGTCCTCCCCAGTTGTTGAACCAGCACATAGGTGTGATCGCTTTTTCAAGTGATCAAAAATAAGTTTGCATAAAAACCCATTTCAACTTTCAACAGAATTGACAACGGATTTCATTCAGGTATAATACGGCTCGCGCCCCCGGCCGACTAGCTCAATTGGCAGAGCAACTGACTCTTAATCAGTAAGTTCAGGGTTCGAGTCCCTGGTCGGTCACAAAAACAGAAAGCCAGGTGTTTTTGACACATGTGAATCGGCTCAAGAGTGGATACTTGACGAAGCCCGTTCGTTCTTCTTGAACAAAATGGTACGTTTGTATTTGGAACAAGAGCTTGGTACCTGAAAAAACGAACTACTCTAAACTTATTTTATGAAAAATATGAAACCTAAGCAAAACTTCAAAAGAAGAAAGGTTATTTTAGTTATCATTTTTTGACGGGAAATGCAGCCTCCAGTCGGATAAAAAAAACATTCTGTGAATGGTGAGCTAGAGTGACATTTATGAGTATAGAGGTACGGGTACCGCAATGTACACTTTAAAATGTCACACCTTGGGTAGGCAAAGGCGGGCGCATATTGAGAGAAATATGCGGTCGTTCG
>DATHRQ010000076.1:0-10038 GCA_035465095.1 Anaerolineales bacterium
CCCAACGGATATAACCGCCGCGTGCTGGCGCAGTTCAATTTGCGGGAAGCGTTCGCGTTCTGTCAGTTGCGTTCGGCAGCGAATGCCCACTGTTCAATTCGGCGCGCAGCACAAAAAATTTATGAGGATATGGAACGCGTGCATCCGCTGTTGACGAAATATATGCGTTTAAACGATGAAACCTGGCAGGGGGTTGAGGAAGGATACTTTTCGAATGTTTAATTTTGTAGGGGCGACCCGCCCATAAAGAGGGTGTCGTCTGAAACGATCTTGAAGGGTCGCCCTTACTTGATAAGTATGATCTCTGTTTGCGGCGCGGTGAAATACTCCGCGCCGTTTTCTGTTATCAGAACGTCTTCCTCCAAGCCAATATATCCATAATTGGGGACCGCCAACCCGGGCTCTATGGTAAAAACCTGCCCGACCTCAAGTTTTTGATTTGGCGATTCTCCGTATTTTTCCCAAAGCGGACCAAGCAAAGCGCCGCCGTCGTGTGCCACGCGCCCGAGTTGGTGACCGAGCGCGTAGGGATATTCTGGATAGCCATTGTCTGTGATGATCTTACGCGATATCACATCAATGGAGTTGCCCGTGGCACCAACCCTCATTGCTTCACGTGATTTTTCGATGGCGGTTCGGACGGTATCGAAACCGCGCTGAACCTCGAGCGGCGCTTCTGTTTCACCTTCGCGCAAGACATATGCCACACGCTGAATATCGGAGCAATAGCCTTCGTATTTGACGCCAAAATCGAAATGGATGATATGTCCGCGTTCGACCTGGATGTCTGTGGGGCCGCTGTGTCCAACGGGGGAGTTGGGACCAGAGTTCACGGCGGGACAGCTATCGGCGGGCCATGCAAAAGTAACGCCGTATTCATCCGCAAGCCTGTGCATGTAGGCGCCGATCTCAAGTTCGGTCATACCGACTTTGATAAAGTCGAATGTCTTTTGATAGATTTCATCGGTGTTCTCGACAGCCTTTTTAATACGAGCCTGTTCGGCTGGAGTCTTTCGTCCGCGCAGGGCATTGATGATAGGTTCGGCGCTGACGAGACGGTCTGCGTAGGGTGTGTCTTTGAAGTATCCGCGCAGGATCTCATACATGGCATGAGTCAATCCGTCAGCGTGGACGTTGTTGTGGGAGGTGTTGACGGCTATTCGGTCGGGGTCGAGGCGAGCGATTGTGTCTCGTAGGAGGCCGCTGATGGCAGTGTCATAGCCAAGGATTTCGTCGAAAACATCCAGTCGTTCAAGCGCACCCTTTTCCAGATTACCGATGACCGCGATCTTGTCGCCTGTGCGTGTGAGGATAAGCGCAGACGGCCACGTGAGATCGTTGGGACCGATCAAAAAATCGAGCACAGGGTCGCGCACACCGCTTGTTTCACGGACGAACGTAAGCCACATATCGGTTTCCTGTTCTCTGAGTATGCCAATCGTCTGATCGATTTTTTCTTGAATAAGCGCCATGGGGGCTCCTTATGGATTGATTTCGAGGATTCTACTTCAGTCTTTGGATTGACGCTTCCTTCTGCTTCCACATCTTGACAAAAGTTATCCTATTCGACTAGAATAAATACGAACGTTCGTTCATTTTTATGGAGGTAGGATGCCGAAAGAGAAATTGAAGAAAGGCGAAGTTACCCGCCTTGCCATCGAAGATGCCGCCATTGAATTGTTTATGGAGCAAGGCTACCACGCCACCTCCATGCGGCAGATCGCGAAACGGGCAAACCTTGCCCTAGGCGGGATATACAATCATTTCAAAAGCAAGGATGAGATATTCGAAGCCATTATCGTGGATAAGCATCCCTATAAAAAGGTTGTGCCGTTGATTCTTGAAGCGGAGGGGGAGACCACGGAGGAGTTTCTGCGCAATGCGGCACGGATCATCATCAAGGAACTGACATCCCAGCCTTATTATGTCAAACTGATGTTGATCGAGATCGCCGAATTCAATGGAGCGCACGGGAAGTCGTTGATCAAAGAGATAGTGCCAAAGATACTACCCATATTTGAAAAACTTGTGAAGAAGAGAAAGGGATTGCGCGTGACAAACCCGATCATCCTGATGCGCTCATTGATTGGGATGGTCTTATCCTACATGCTTACGGAGATCATCATTTCAAATTCCATGCTTAATAAATTAATGCCGAAAAACGCCCTGGATGCCTACGTGGACATTTACATGCATGGCATTTTGAAAAGTGAGACGTGAAGATGTTCAAGAAACAAGGCTATCATTATTTTTCGCTGATTATTCTGCTTGTAAGCGTGTATCTTCTTGCAACGGGTGATGTGTTGTCAGGTCAGTTGTGGGGTATCAGCACACAAACATGGTTATGGATCGCAGTTACGACGCCGGTCCTGCACCAAATTGTTGTTGCGCTTGTCTGGAGGGCAGAACTCTATCACCATAAAATGACAGATTGTTTTGGAGACAGCGCTTTCCCCATCTACAAAGTGATCTTTTCCATCCTGTTTGTGGGCAGGCCCATCACATTAATACTGCTGGGTATCTCTAATGCTGGTACGCTCAATATTAATCCGACACTAGCTTATGTGCTTGCGGGCATATTGTTCATCCCTGCTGCGTATACCATGTATTCGGTCCTTCATTACTTCGGAATTAACCGTGCTTATGGGGAAGATCATTTCAAGCCCGATGAGTATAAAAACAAACCTTTCGTCAAACAGGGCATGTTCAAATATACGGATAATGCCATGTATAAGTTCGCCTTTCTGTTGTTGTGGGCGTTGGCGCTTGTCTTTCTATCAAAAGCCGCGCTGCTCGTCGCCGCTTTCAATCACCTCTATATCTGGGTGCATTTCTATTTCACCGAACTGCCCGATATTCAATACATCTACGCTGATCGGAGCAAGGAGTCCGCATGAACAATCGTTTAATGTCCATCATCCGCAAGGAATTCATCCAGATATTGCGCGACCCGCGCACGCTGGCGATGATCATCCTCATACCGATCATTCAGTTGTTCCTTCTAGGATATTCGGCGACAAATGATGTGCGCAACATCCCATTGGCTGTGATGGACCAGAGCCGCAGCGTGGAGTCGCGGGAACTGCTCGATGCGTATCGAGCAGCCGATTATTTCAGGATCAGTTTCACGGTCCAGAGTGAAGCGGAGATCGCGCAGTTGATCGAGAGCGGAGAGGCGCGCGCGGCGGTCATCATCCCGCCTGATTATGCACAGCGTCTGCATGAAGGGAATGCGCAGATCGCGTTCATCCTCGACGGTTCGGACCCGACCAGCGCCTCCACGGCCTTATCCGCCGCGCAGCTGATCGGGCAGAGCCATTCGACGGGCATCATGCTCGAACGCTTCGAACGCAGCGGCATGAACCTGCGCGTGCGTCCGCCCGTGGAGGTGCGCACGACGGTTTGGTACAACCCCGATATGGTCAACGCACATTTTATGATTCCCGGTGTGATCGGCATGATCCTGTATGCCATTGCCGCCATCCTGACCGCCAACTCGGTCGTGCGCGAGCGTGAGCGCGGCACCATCGAACAGCTGATCGTCACGCCCATCCGTCCCTGGGAGTTAATCGTCGGCAAACTCATGCCGTTCGTCATTCTCGGTTTCTTCAACACCATCGAAGTGCTGGCGGTGGGGCATTGGTGGTTCGGCATGCCTGTCCGCGGCGACCTGGGATTGATCCTCGGTCTTTCGGTGATCTTCCTCGCCACAGGTTTGGGCGTTGGTCTGCTGGCATCCACCATCGCGAACACACAGCAGGAAGCCATGCTGACGGTCTGGATGACGCTCCTGCCGAGCATCTTCCTCTCAGGTTTTTTCTTCCCGCTCGAGGCCATGCCGCGCATCCTGCAATGGATCTCGTATATCATGCCGCTTCGTTATTACCTCGTCATCATCCGTACGCTGCTACTCAAAGGCGTCGGAATCGAAATGATCCAGTTCGAAGTCTTTGCGATGACGCTCTTCGCAGTCTTCATCATGGCACTTGCTGCATTGCGTTTCCGCAAACGCCTTGATTAACTCATAAGGAGATTTCCATGAATCACAGACGTCCCCCCGTTCCTATAATCATCCTCGTTCTCTTGTTGATAACCGCCAGCGTATATTTTATTGTTACGCAAGCGCCAGCCGAAGAGAACGGACAACTCGCCGCCTCGGGCACCATCGAATCGGTGACGGTCAACGTCTCGCCTGAGATGGCGGGCAAAGTGACGGAAGTCCTTGCCGCAGAAGGTCAATCCGTTGGGATGGGCGACCCGCTTCTTCGCCTGGACGACAGTCTGCTTCAGTCCGAAAAGCAGACGGCCCAATCCGCGCTGGATTCAGCCAACGCCGCCGTCCTGACTGCTGAAGTCGCTTTAGAATCTGCCCAATTGCAATATGACATCACGCTTACCAATGCGCTCGCACAGGAAGCATCCACCCGTATCGCGATCTGGGATCAGTCCAGGCCAACCGAGTTCGATCAGCCTGTCTGGTACTTTTCTAAAGAGGAACGTATCCAGGCCGCGCAAGCCGAAGCGGACGCAAAGAAAGCCGCCCTCGATGACGCGATGAACAGACTTGCTGAGATCAGCGCTCGGGCAGGCAGCTCAGATTTCCTTGCGATCGAAGCGAACCTTGTCCAAATGAGGCTTGCCTTCCAAACCGCTCAGGATGTCTTCGACAGCACCAGCGGCGCATCTGACGGTCAGGATCTGCGCGATGCCGCCCAGATCATCCTCGACGAGGCCGAGATCGACCTCGAAGACGCGCAAAAAGAGTACGACGACGCCCTCACCACCGATGGTGCAGCCGACGTCCTCGAAGCCCGCGCAGATGTGGTGATCGCCCGCGAAGCCTATGACCGCGCTGTGGATAACCTGCGGGCGCTGCAAACAGGTGCGGATTCGCTGCAAGTGCAGTCTGCTGCCAAGGTTGTGGAACAGGCATCTGCCGCGCTCGAACAGGTAAAAACGAATGTCGCTTCTGCGCAGGCGAGACTCGCACTAATCGAAACGCAGCTTAAGAAGATCACAGTCTCTGCCCCGATGGACGGTGTTGTCCTTGCGCGAAATGTCGAAGTGGGTGAATTCGTTCAGCCTGGCGCGGGGGCATTCATGCTTGCGGACCTCGATGAACTGACCATCACGGTCTACGTCCCTGAAGACCAATATGGCAACATCTCGCTCGGACAGGAAGCCTCCGTCACGGTTGATTCATTCCCCAACGAAACCTTCGATGCTGTCGTTGTCCACATTGCCGACCAGGCCGAGTTCACCCCACGCAACGTGCAAACTGTGGAAGGACGTAGCTCAACCGTGTATGCCATCAAGTTGAAAGTGACCGATAGTGAAGGCAAGTTGAAGATCGGTATGCCGGCGGATGTTGTATTTGAGTAATTGGTAACTTCGGTGGTTGAGTGGGCGGCGGGTCTCGATACAGACTTCGTCCACTCGACCATCGCCGCCCGTATCGAAACCACCACTTACAAAAGAGACCTCGATATTTTGTTATGAATAACCTACTAGTAAACGCAACTAACCTCCGTAAATCATTCGGCTCCACTCAGGCCGTGGATGGAGTCTCCCTTGAGATTAGCGCAGGCGAGATCTATGGACTTGTCGGTGCGGACGGTGCGGGAAAGACGACGACCTTGCGCCTGCTTGTGGGTGCTCTTAAAGCGGATTCGGGCCAGGCCGAGATTTGTGGCTACGATATTGAGAAGCAAACCGAACAGGCACGGTCACAGTTCGGTTATCTCTCGCAGCGCTTCTCGATGTATGAAGACCTGACTGTCCTTGAAAATATCCGCTTCTTTGCCGAGGTGCGCGGATTGAAATCAGATGAGTGGTATCCGCGCTGCATGGAAATCCTTGAATTTGTCGGGCTCGAAAAATTTACTGAGCGCCGCGCAGGCTTGCTCTCAGGCGGTATGAAACAAAAACTTGGTCTTGCCTCTGCGTTGGTCACACGCCCGAAAGTATTATTGCTCGATGAACCAACTACAGGTGTGGATCCCGTAACGCGGCAGGATTTTTGGCAGTTGGTCATAAAACTTACTTCCTCGCTGAGCGGAACGAGCAGGGCGAGTGCAGTCGAAGCGGACGTTGCTCATGATACTCGTCCTTCGACTACCGCTTCGACAGGCTCAGCGTCCGCTCAGGACGGAGTAAGCGTCATCATTTCCACCCCCTACATGGACGAAGCTTCACGCTGTCATCGTGTGGGTTTTATGAAAGACGGAAGGATCATCGCTGAAGATACGCCCTCCAATTTGCGGACGCGTCTGAATGGACGGATACTTGAATTACGTGGTTCGCCGATCAAAGTGCTGCGCCACGTGGCACACCAGGATAGAGATGTGGAAGATGTTCAGGCGTTCGGCGATAAGCTGCACGTCCGCGTGGGAGAGGGGAAGGCTCAAGATGTAGTGGACAGGCTCAAGGTCCAGATAGGAAGCGAAGGCGGTCGCGTGGAGAAACTCCGCGTGGTGAAACCTGTCCTAGAGGATGTGTTTATTGCGTTGTCTGATAATAAAGGAGAAACATCATGATCAATCTCGATTTAGGCACACTGGTGGATCGTCCACAGAAGGAAGTTTTCGATTTCGTTGCGGACCCAAGCAACATGTCGAAGTGGAACTCGGCGGTGGTGAGTTTGGAACAGATCACGCCCGGCGAGGTGGGCGTTGGGACGAAGTTCAAGAGCGTCGGCGAGATGATGGGGCGGCGCATCGAAGGCCAGATGCAGGTGACGGCGTATGAGCCCGACACGAAGTGCGGCTTTCAAGTGAACGCGGGGCCGTTGCAGGTGAACATGACGGTTTCGTTCAAGACCGTTGGCACGGGAACGAAGATCAGCCTGCATGCGGAAGGCAACCCCGCGGGATTTTTCAAGATCGCTGAAGGTTTGATGACGGGGCGTGTGAAGTCGATGATGGAAGAAAATCTTGCGCGGTTGAAATCGGTTTTGGAAAAAGGATAAATTTATAAACACGAAGTTCACAAAGGTGACGAAGGAAGAAAAACTTTAAGGCTTAAAACCTTTGTGACCTTAGTGTCCTTTGTGGTGAAGGATCTTATATGAGCCTGCCTGTCATCTACGTTGAGAATCTCACACGCCGCTTCGGCGATTTTGTCGCGGTCGATCACGTCAACTTTGAAGTGAACGAAGGGGAGGTGGTCGGGTATCTCGGTCCGAACGGATCGGGCAAGACCACCACGATCCGCATGTTGCTCGGATTGCTGGAGCCGAGCGAAGGTGAAGCGACCGTGTTGGGTTTCGACGCGTTCAGGCAAAGCGAAGAAGTGCGCGCGCGCGCAGGGTATATGTCGCAGAAGTTTGCGATCTATGATGACTTGACCGTGCAGGAAAATCTGACGTTTTATGGCGGCGTCTATGGCATCACGGACAAAACCCGAATCGCGCGGACCATCGAACTGGTCGGCCTGAGTGGACATGAACCCACGCTGACACGTTCCCTCTCCGCAGGCTGGCGTCAGCGACTGGCGCTGGGCATCTCACTGGTGCACGAACCGAAACTGCTCTTCCTCGATGAACCCACCTCCGGCGTGGACCCGACCGCCCGCCGCGCCTTCTGGGACCTGATCTACGAACTCGCCGATAACGGCGTGACGATCCTCGTCACTACGCACTACATGGACGAAGCCGAATACTGCGAACGCGTAGGTATCATGCGCGATGGAAAACTACTTGCCATGGACACACCCTCCAACCTGAAACGCGACCTGATCCCCGGCGACGTGTGGGAAGTGTACACTGAACCATTGCAAGATGGTTTGGAGAAGTTGCCCGACTTGGAGGGTGTGTTACGAGTGGGATTGGCTGGCGATCATCTGCGGACGATCACTGAGCAAGGAAAAAAGAAAGAAGAATTGCTGAAGGCGATAAAGAGAATGAAACTAGAGATTAAAGACATCGTTGTTGGTGAGCCGACTCTGGAGGATGTGTTTATTTCGCTGGCACGCTGAAGGTTTTCACGATGAAATGTTAGCAGGTTGGATTGTCCGCGTTTCCAATCTGCTATTTGTTTGTTAATTGACAAATTACTGTGGCTGGATATCCGTCTGCACAGGGATAAAATTGAGATAATTCCTTGTAATACTTTTACCGCTACTCCGTATAATTCATTGATGATGACAAAATCCCGCTTTACAACCTGGCTTGAAGCGCCTGCAAAGGAAGTAGATTTCGAGGAAGTTTATCGACAGGAACTTCCCCGAATCTACAACTTCTTCCGTTATCGGTTTGGCGACGATTCCATTGCCGAAGACCTGTCAGCTGATACCTTTGAGAAGGCGTGGCGAAATCGTGAACGCTACAAACGCGACCTGTCTGCCTTTTCTACCTGGCTTTTTACCATTGCACGGCGGGTTGCTGTCGATCACTATCGCAGGCAGCGTTCCAATGCCCCGTTGGATGAAATCATCCAGATCCCAGCCGATGAAAATACAGAGAATGCGACCCAGCAGAGGGATGATCTTTCCCGATTGTCCATCCTTCTATCCCGGCTTGCAGACCGTGACCGAGAGTTGGTGTCTCTCAAATACGGTGCCGGTCTCACCAACCGCACCATCGCGAGTCTCACCGGAATGACCGAATCAAATGTCGGCGTGATTCTCCATCGAATAATCCAGTCCCTACGTTCTGAGTGGGAGGCTCATCCATGAAAGACGATTTTCTATACAAATTCCAAAAATCACCGCGAAAGGAATTTACGGTGAAGCTCTATCAAAGGATCTCAAAACCAATGTTTACACAAACCAACGCAACTTTGCGTCAACGATTTGCATATGGCTTTACAGCCCTCGTTTTTGCTCTAACGTTTACCCTGACCGTGTCACCTGCAGCACGGGTATATGCAGCGAAATTTCTGACCCAGATCGGCGTTCTCAACATCAGCGATCGTCCGGTGGGGGAACCGGTTCTCATCGCGTCACCCTCACCCGAACAGGCCGCGCTTGCAAATGCAACAGCAACGCCCATACCGTCCACGCTTGCAACGATGTCACCGATGGATGCGGCCGTATTTCAGGCAGGTTTCACACCCTTCCTCTCCAACGATCTCCCGCAAGGATATACGTTTGATGATGTTGTGGCGGCGGAATATCTTGATGATGATCAAATCCCCCATGGAATGGGAATATTTGTCACCTACCGTTCGGAAAATGGCGGATATATTTCCCTTCACACCAATCTTTTTGACAACCGCCAACAGGATCTCGCCATGGGCGGTCAAAAGATTACAGATGTTCTCATAAACGGTACGCCCGGTGTATGGATCGAGGAGTTCCCATCACAAACTGAGGCAGGCATTGAGGAGATTGACATGCTCCTCTGGCAGGATGGCAAATACGTTTTGTCCATTCAGTCAAATCAGTTATCGTTGAATGAAGTAATCAAATTGGCCGAATCGTTGAAACAATAAAACGCGGGTTCATGCAAGAAAAGACCAGGTTCATGAAACCTGGTCTTTTCAATTACTGCGCTTGGACATCCGTCTGCTCAGGGACAACGAGAGCCATGATCAGGTAGACCAGCGCGATGCCGCCGAAGCCGGTGAAGAACGCCAGCAGCGTCAACAGGCGCACGATGGTCGGGTCGATGCCGAAATACTCGCCCAGGCCGGCGCACACGCCCGCGATCATGCGGTTGGACGTACTGCGGGTCAGTTGTTTAACTTCAGTGTTCATGTTTGCACTCCTTTCAAATAAGTTCTACCTAGACATACGCAGTAGTTTTTAAAAGGTTGCGAATTGCTTCGGTGGTTGAGTAGTGGCGCCTTGCGCCACGTATCGAAACCACCAAATAAGCGAAGGTATGGTGGTTAGTGTTGGTCTCGATAAGGGCTTTGCCCTACTCGACCGCCGTTTGATTCCCCAACGGCGGCTCGTATGGACTGGTCAATGCTTCTGGCAGCAAGCTGATGCTGCTGTGTAGTCCACCTAAATTCTTCAAGCTTCTCGCCTTCTCGTGAACCAGTAAAATGGCTTCAATGCTGTCATCGATCATGCGAGCCATCGTCTCTTCGTTCA
>DATHRQ010000077.1:0-10005 GCA_035465095.1 Anaerolineales bacterium
AGTACGATATCACTCCGCTCACATAGTCCCGACGTTCGCTCGGGAGAGAGGAAAATCAAAACAGATTAAAGGGGTGCAGGATTTGTGACTTGACACGCCCTCACCGTGAGAATACACTTATCATAAGGTTGGGGAGTAGCCATGGCGCTCCAGGTCGAAGATCCCGCGTATGCGAAGCGCCAACGGGTTATCGTCAGGACATGGCAAAATGCCATCGGTGACCCGAAACGTAGTTCAACACGTTTGGCGAGACCATCACGAGCAATGTGATGGTCTCGTTTTAATTTACCGGGTGATCACATGCGCCATTATCATTTACAGGAGATTCTTAGATGACATCGGAAAGCGAAAAGATCAAACAACACGAACACGAATGGCATACGTTAAAGCCCGAACAGGTGCTAAAACATTTTGAAGTTCAGGAAAACGGGTTAACAGACGAACAGGCAAGGAGGCGACTGAAGCAATATGGGCCAAACCAATTGGAGGAGGCGGCACGTCCCTCCTTTTGGCAGGTTCTATGGGAACAACTGAACAACTTCGTTGTAATTCTGCTGATTGTGGCATCTGTAATCTCCGCGCTTCTAGGCGATTATGTGGAAGCCGCGGCAATAATGGCAATCGTAGTGTTGAACGCCATTTTGGGCATTGTCCAGGAGAGGCGCGCGGAGGAGGCGCTTGCCGCCCTCAAAAAAATGGCGGCGCCCGACGCGCAAGTGATGCGTGAGGGGCACAGGCAAACCGTCCCATCGTATGAACTGGTGCCGGGTGACATCGTCTTCCTTGAAGCGGGCAACTTCATCCCTGCCGATATCCGTTTATTGGAAGCTGTCAACCTGCGTGTGGAGGAAGCCTCGTTAACGGGAGAATCACTGCCTGTCCAGAAGAAGGCCGCGACCGTTCTTGACCAAAATATTCCACTTGGTGACCGTAAGAACACCGCCTTTATGGGCACGGTCGTTTCCTATGGCCGCGGACGCGGCGTGGTCACAAGCACCGGTATGCGCACCCAGTTGGGGCTTATCGCAAAAATGCTCCAGGGTGTGGATGCAGAAGAAACGCCTCTCCAAAAACGTCTCGACGAGCTCGGTAAGACCCTCAGCATTATCTCCCTGATCCTTGTTGCTATCATCTTTGTTGTCGCGGTAATCAACTACACCGACTTCGGGATGCTTTTTAGAGACCCCGCAGAATATTTCAACAATTTCACCAAAGATATCACCGAGGCCTTCATCATCGCCATATCGCTGGCAATTGCCGCTGTGCCGGAAGGCCTGCCTGCAGTGGTGACGATTTCCCTCGCCCTCGGCATGCGTGAGATGATTAAACGCCACGCGCTCATCCGAAAGCTGGCTTCGGTTGAGACGCTTGGGTCTGCCACTGTGATCTGTTCCGACAAAACCGGCACGTTGACGCAAAACGAAATGACGGTTACCCGTCTTTGGGTGGACGGGAAGTTCATCGATGTCACCGGCACAGGCTACGTGCCGAAGGGCGATTTCCTCATTGACGGCAGCCACATTGATCTGACACAATATCGCGCGGCGCTGACCACACTCTGGCTGGGCGTCCTGAACAACGACTCGTATCTTGAGATCACCGGCGAGAAAAACGAACAACAAACGTATCGCATCGTGGGCGACCCGACCGAGGGCGCGTTATTGGTGGCAGCAGCCAAGGCCGGGGCGACCTACATGCAGGTCAAGGAAGCCTATCCGCGCGAGAACGAAGTACCCTTCGACTCTGAACGCAAACGCATGATCACGATCCACGACGTGCGTTCACCGGACCCGAATGACCTCTCACCTTTTTACAACGAGAACAACAAGGATTGGGATGTCATTTTGATGAAGGGCGCACCAGACATCGTCCTCGATCTTTGCACACAATACCAGGATATCGATGACAATCCACATCCACTAGATGACAAGGCGCGCAAACGCATCCTCGATGCCAATGAAGCAATGACCAGGGACGCATTACGCGTCCTTGGCGTTGCCTATCGTTTGGATGAAGATGTACCCGACAACCCAGATGATCTGAAAGCCGACGAGCTTGAAAAGGACCTCGTCTTTGTGGGTCTTATCGGTATGATCGATCCATCTCGAACAGAGGTCAAACCTGCGCTCGAACAGGCACGCAATGCGGGCATCCGAACGGTGATGATCACCGGCGATTATCCCAACACGGCACGTGCCATTGGCGATTCGATCGGCTTGCTGCAGCCCGGGCACAAGGTTGCCACCGGCGCAGACGTGGATGAAATGTCGGATGATATACTGCGCGAAGAGATAAAAATAACCGATGTATTTGCACGCGTTTCCCCTGAGCATAAAATGCGCATTGTTGACGCACTTCAAGATAACGGTGAAGTCGTTGCAATGACGGGAGATGGAGTCAACGATGCTCCCGCCATCAAGCGTTCTGATATCGGCGTGGCGATGGGTATCACAGGGACCGATGTCGCCAAGGAAACAGCCGATATGGTGTTGACTGACGATAACTACGCCAGCATCGTTGCCGCTGTTGAGCAGGGACGCATCATTTATGCGAACATTCGTAAATTCGTTTTCTTCCTGCTATCCACCAATGCATCGGAGATCGTAATCATCTTCCTGTCCACTCTGGCGGGTCTTCCCGCACCGCTGACTGCCATCCAACTGCTTTGGCTCAACCTTGTCACCGACGGCGCACCTGCCCTCGCCCTGGCAATGGAAAAAGGCGATCCGGACATCATGGAACGCAAGCCGCGTCCCAAGGATGAACCGATCATTCATGGTCCCATGCGTATCGGCATTGTTGTGCAAACCATTGCGCTGGCAACAGCCGTGCTGATCGCATTCGGGCTCGGCCTGCTTTGGCATCTGGAGGAAGGCGCCTTTCTCCCCGAAGGAATGAACCCCATTCTCTATCTTCTCGAACATGACTGGCGCGGTGTTGATGTAGAAATCGCAGAAACAATGGCATTCGTAACCATCTCACTTTCTGAGCTTTTCCGTGCCTACACGGTGCGCTCAGAGAAAGCCTCGCTCTTCAAGATCGGCGTTTTCTCGAATAAATACATGCAGTATGCAGTTTCTTTCTCGCTGATCCTCATTCTTCTCGTCGTCAACGTTCCATTCCTGCAGCCGATCTTCAACACTCATTTCCTGACCCCCAGAGAATGGATGGTCGTCCTTGGACTTGCGCTCGTCCCAGCCATTTCAGAAGAGATCACCAAGTTCTTCCTGCGAAGGAAAAAAGAATAACCATCATAAAAGGTCACGCTTCAAACGTGACCTTTTAGTTTGAACGATGTTCGATGTATGGATGACGGCCCCAAGCGCTTCAACGCGGACCGATGGGCCTGGGTGCCGTATCCCTTATGCCTTCCCAGCCCGTAACCTGGATATTGTGAATCCAATTCGCGCATTAGCGCATCCCGTTCGGTCTTCGCAATGATGGATGCGCAGGCAATGCTCAGACAGTGTGCGTCGCCTTTGATGATAGCGGCCTGTGGAATATCGATCTGCGGAAGTTCGAGGCGGAAATCGGTCAGTAAGTATTGAGGGGTGAGCGTAAGTTGATGCAGGGCACGGATGGCGGCCAGACGCGTGGCACGCACGATTCCCTGCATATCTATTTCCCGAGGGGTCGCATACCCCACCGCCCACTCGAGCGAAACGTCCATGATGGGTTTTGCTAGAGCCTCACGCGTACGGGGAGTCAACTGCTTGGAATCACGCACCCCGGCCAAAGTCGAGGCAAGAAGCGTTTTGTCATTCGGTAGGATCACTGCCCCGACCGCGACCGGTCCAGCCAGTGCGCCGCGTCCGGCTTCGTCCAATCCCACAATGTGAAGAAAGCCCTCCTCCCAAAGATCTGATTCAAAGGAAGTGTTGGGGTCAATCCTCATTTTCTATAAACGCCGCGCCACGCATTGGCGTGGATGCGGAAAATATCCTGGAACATACGGATGGCATCCGGCAGCGCCCTGACCTTTGTTTCAGCGTCATGATACCAGTGGATGGGGATCTCGCGAATTCGATATCCGTATTTCCGCGCGTTGTAGAGCAGCTCGATATCGAACGACCAGCCGTCAAGGGTTTGCAGGCTGAATAACTTATCTGCAACATCGGCACGGAAACATTTGAAGCCGCACTGTGTGTCGTTCAGGCCAGGCAGGATAAGAAGTTGAATTATAAAATTAATGCCTCGTCCCCCGAAGTGACGATAAGCCGGTTCGTTATATCGTACCGCACCTTTTGCCTCCCGTGAGGCAATGGCAATTTCGATATCCTGCCCTTCAGTGGGAAGGAATTTCGTGATTTCATCCACAGGCATCGAAAGGTCGGCATCACACATAAAACGATAGTCTCCCTGTGCTTCCAACATACCCAGTCTGACGGCTGCCCCTTTGCCGCGTTCACTTTGTATTACGCGAACACGTTTATATTGATCGGCAATTTTTTGGGCCACCTCGAGGGTTTTATCTGTACTGCCGTTCTCGACAACGATCACTTCTGAAGTGAATGACTGTTCATCCAGAAAACGAATGACCTGCTCCAATGTGTCGGGCAGGCGGTTTTCCTCGTTATGCGCCGGGATGATTATGGACAGGAAAGTGGTCAAGTTTATCGGTTAAAAAACAGGTGTTTCTTCCAACTCGTCGCGGTCTGCTTCATCGCGCGTCGAGATGAAATCTTTGCCGTCACGGCTGACCACTTGCACAGGTTTTCCCTCTTCGAACGTGCCTGCCAGATATTCCTTACGGGAGCCTGTGAGGAATTGCTCTCCGTTCTTGATCCGTTCCAGCAACTCCCTGCGTTCGATCAGCATCCGATCTGAAAATGACGCGCCGCGCCTTTCATAGGCGCGAACCGTTACGATCTTTCCGTTCTTATAATGAACGGCTTCTATTATTCCATCAAATTTCTTTGCCATGGTTGTTCTCCACCTGAATTTTAGCATTAAACAAAACTACCGTCGTTGCGAGGAGCCACGACGAAGCAATCTCCTCTCATTAGTTGGGGATTGCTTCGCCTTTCAGGCTCGCAATGACGGTATATGTTTTGTCGGGGCGCCGGGATTTGAACCCGGGACTTCTTGCTCCCAAAGCAAGCGCGCTGCCGGGCTGCGCTACGCCCCGTTAATCCCACGGGCTGTGAGTATAATGCGTGGGATGAATACTCGTCAAGCGATAAAATGGATCACAATACCCCTCGCGCTTCTGACCGGTCTATATGCCTGCTCGCCGTCCAATCCACCCATCCCTGCGCCTACCTATGCACCGCCTACCTCATCTCCAAAACCAGTCTTTACCTTTACACCCCCGCCTCCAACGGACACCCCTTCTCCCACACCGTTGACCTGTCTCACACAGCCCGGCCGCGTGGAAGAGGGGCTGCTCGAAACCACAAATCCGCCGCAGGCCTATTTCATCTACCTGCCTCCCTGTTACGACGAAAAGCCGGAAGCCCACTACCCCGTCCTCTACCTCCTGCACGGACAGACCTACACCGCCGACCAATGGATCCGTCTTGGCGCAGTGGATGTGCTTGACGATCTTATCCTTTCCGGCGAAACCTTGCCCTTCATTGTCGTCTTCCCCGATGACCGCTATTGGAACCTTCCGCCCGGTGCAGGATTTGGAGCCAGGCTCGTGGATGATCTCATCCCATACGTCGACTCAACCTACCGTACCCTCCCGGACCGAAATCACCGTGCCATCGGCGGCATGTCGCGTGGAGCAGGCTGGGCGCTGCAACTTGGCTTCTCCCGCTGGGACATGTTTAGCGTGATTGGCCTGCACTCGCTCGCCGTGCTCCAAAACGACAGAACAAAACTTGCCGGCTGGATCGCCGACATCCCGCCAAATTCACATCCCAGCATATTCATGGACATTGGCGATAACGATCAGGAATTGTCGATGGCAATTTCCGTTGAGGAGCAGCTCAACGAAAGCGGACTCGTCCACGAATGGCATCTTTATAGAGGCGCGCATACGGAAGTATATTGGGGTGCGCACATTGAGGAATATATTGACTGGTATGCAGAGCAGTGGAACAATCCGTGAGTGGGGAACAAATTGACAATTCAGACCGTCTTTACTATAATAAAAGTGATAAATTTCACAATCGGATGTGAATGTGGCATTCAAGGATCAAACAATTATGAACACCCAACAACTCCCCCACGTTGTCATCATCGGTGCAGGCTTTGCAGGGCTGACCGCCGCCAAGAAACTGCGAAATGCGCCTGTCCGTATCACTCTTGTGGATCGAAACAACTACCACCTATTTCAGCCGCTGCTTTATCAAGTCGCCATCGCGGGACTTGTCCCTTCGCAGATCGCGTATCCTTTACGGACGATATTCCGCAGGCAAAAGAATCTCACTTTTCAAATGGGTGAAGTGACGTCCATTGATTTCACATCGCGTTTCGTCAAGTTGGACGGTTCGGTCATCGCATACGATTATTTGATCCTGGCTGTGGGCGGAGAGACAAATTTCTTCGGCATGGATTCAGTGAAGGAAAATGCCTTTCAGATCAAGGATATCGAAAGCGCAGTAGCCACCCGCAATCAGTTATTGAAAATGTTCGAAAACGCCGCCCGTGAAGCTGATATTGAAAAACGCAAAGCCATGTTGACCTTCGTTGTCGTTGGCGGCGGTCCGACCGGGGTTGAAACCGCTGGGGCGTTGGCAGAATTGATCTCACATGTGATGAAGAAGGAATATCCCACCCTGGATACTCGCGAATCGCGGGTAATTTTGCTGGAAGCAGAGGATACTTTAATCGCTAGTTACCCGGAAGACCTGCGCGAGGCAACCTATCGGCTATTAACCAAAAAGAATGTGGAAGTCATGTTCAATGCCAAGCTAACTGATTACAATGGTCGACGTGTCAGACTCGCAGATGGAACAAAGATCGATGCAAATACGCTGATCTGGACGGCCGGCGTGAAGGCGGCCGGGATCACAAATCGGCTGGGGGTCCAGGTGGCAGGTTCAGGCCGGGTGAGAAGCGAGGCGACGCTGCAGCTGGCGGAGCATCCTGAAGTGTACGTCGTCGGCGATGCGGCCTATATCGAAGACGGGAACGGCAAGCCGCTTCCGATGCTTTCGACGGTGGCGATCCAGCAGGGAAAGGCTACAGCGAAGAACATCCGCCGCGCGCTCAGGGGTTTGGAACCGATGCCCTTCCAATACAAAGATCCCGGCCTGCTCGCCACGATCGGGCGGAATGCGGCGGTTGCGAGGATTTGGGGCCTTTCGTTTAGCGGATTTATCGCGTGGCTGATCTGGGTTGGATTGCATATTTACCGGCTAATCGGTTTTAGGAACCGGCTGGTGGTGCTTATCAACTGGGCCTGGGATTATTTCTTCTACGATAACCAGGTGCGCCTGATCACACGGGAATAAGGTCGGGTGGCAGTTGCGTGGTGGCATAGGCAGCGCACATGCCCAGCGCGTTGACAAGAAAATGCAGTATGATGCCGGGCCACACGGAATTCGTACGGTGATACATATAGGCCAGCAGACATCCGAGAATGAAGGTAGGGATAAGCGCCACGGGATCAAGATGACCAACCGCGAATATTGTTGAACTTATCAACCCGGCCCGTATCCACCCGTATTGCGGCCGGAGACCCTGAAACAGGAATCCGCGGAAGAAGATCTCCTCGATGATCGGGGCGAAGACAACGCCCACAACCATAAACCAAATGGGAGAATCAAGCGCAGCGAACAGGTCCATGATCTGCTGGCCCTGCGGTTCCACACCCAGCGCCATGAGCACCAGGTTATGAACCAGGATGATCATATAACTGATGAGCAGCAATCCGCACCCAACGCCCAATGCTGCCGGGTCGAATTTTCGGAACCCCAGTGATTTGACCGGAACGCGCCGGTAGGCAAAGACGACGATCACTGGGATCAGATACATCAACTGCACGACGATCAGTGATGCGCTTTGGGCGACTCTCTGACCCAACCCCATGACTGCGGCGGCGAACACAACGGCAAGGACGAGGATCAACAAAAAGACACCGATCCAATTATCAATCGGCTTCCACGGGACGGAATATGCCTGCGCTTCGTTTCGACCGGGCTCAACGCGAGCATTTTCTGGACCGTTCAATTGCTCCTGTGATTCCATCAGCCTTCTCCCAACTCGCGATATAAAAACCATTGACCCTTGCGGTCATCCACATTTTTCATGGCACGATCATAATATAGATCAAAGACCTGTTCCGTATCTGTGACCACGCGAAAATAAAACCGTCCTACGTTCAACGATCCGCGCGAGGAAGCAACGGCGGCATGTTGGGGCTGCATGTTGCGCGCCATGCGTCCGCGCCGTTTGAAATCCACCCATGAGGCGAGCATCTCGATAATCCGATAGGTTTTACCGTCCCAAATGAATCCGTTCGGGCAGTCGGGAGTCTTCTCGAGCGCGGGCGGCGTATTGAAGATGGGTTCGATGGCCTGGTCAAAAAAGTGGATGGGCGTGAAATCAGTCATTTTCAATTCGCGACATTGACCTGCATGGGCGCCAGTTGGATCGTTTCAAAGGGCATGTTCACGCCTGCGCTATTCAATGCATCGAAGACCTTCTCTCTCAACTCAGAACGCTTTTCCACGTGCTGGCGTTCATCCTTTAGCCAGGCCTGCAATTCGAGTGCGATATTGTAATCGTTCAGGGCAGACACAATGACACGCGGAGCGGGGTCTTTTAGATATTCTGGGTCACCGTCCACCAACTCGAGTAATATCTGGCGGGTCTTTTTGATATCTTCATTTACGTCTATTGTGACGGCAATATCCAGCCGCAGGTTGGGGAAATTGGTATAGGAAGCCACCGTTTTATTCACAATTTCAGTATTTGGAACAGCCAGCATCCTGCCGTCGCTGGTGACGACTCGTGTCGAGCGCAGGGTTATCTCACTGACACGCCCATATTTATCCTCGATCTCCACCAGGTCTCCCAAAACGAAAGGACGGTCAATAAAAATGATGATCCCGGATATAAAATTGGAAAGTGAATCGCGGGCCGCAAAGCCAATGGTCACGCCGACAATTCCAAGGGAGGCCAGAAGCGCTCCTGTATCGATCCCGATCGAATCCAACGCGCCGACCACACCGATGGTCAGAACAATATACTTTACAGCGGTTTCGACAAATGAATAAGTTGTCTCATCCACGGTGGAACTTCTCAACGTCCGTCGCATAATTATCATCAGGATTCGCCATAACAGGTAAAAAGCCAGAAAAACCGCCAATCCATCGGCCAGTTGTTCTCCCAAATCACCCGGATTGAAGATTTCCCGCAACCTTGCCATTACACTCTCAAAAAACACGTCCATATTTCACCTCCGGTAATATCAGTGGATAGATTAATTAAGTATAAATGAAACGAGGTGATGCGGCTTCCGAGATCCCAACACTGGCCGTCAGCGGGCGGAACAATCCTGATCGTTATGATTGTTCTCTCATTTGTAAGTAATGGACAATGGAAATATCTACCCGCGCACAAAATAGACTATGGAAATGAGCAAACCGATGGTGACAACAGTCCAGCGCAAGGTGGAGGGTTTGATCCGCCCGGCGAGACGACCGCCAAGTGCACCGCCAACCAGTGCACCGATCGCCATCACCAACGCGGCAGACCAGATCACGCGACCTGAAAACAGGAAAAAGGTGGCAGCGGCGATATTGACGCTGAAAGCGACAGCCTGCTTAAGGGCGTTGAGACGCGTCAATGTGTCTTCGAGCGTCAATCCCAAAGCGGACAGGACGATCACACTCAAGCCTGCGCCGAAATACCCGCCATAGACCGATGCCACCCCGACCGATAGCCAGGTCAACCTTTCGAGTCCACTGCCCTGTCCTTCGGCCATGCGCTTCGTCAACCACACACGGACCGGGTCCTGCACGGCCAGCAACAACGAAGCCAATAGAATCAAATACGGGACGAGGTCCCTGAACAACTTTTCACCCGTCTGCAAAAGGAGAACCCCGCCCA
>DATHRQ010000078.1:0-2808 GCA_035465095.1 Anaerolineales bacterium
GAGTCACGGCGTTCATATCCAGAGCCTCAAACCGATCATCGATAACGGCGTAAAACTGATCGTCACCTGCGACACAGGCATCACCGCCCATGAGGCGATAGACTACGCCAACTCGCGCGGCGTGGATGTGATCGTTACAGACCATCATGACCCTGGCACGACACTTCCAGAGGCAAAGGCGATTGTCAACCCAAAGTTGCTGCCGGCAGATCATCCGTTGGCATATCTGGCTGGTGTGGGCGTTGCCTACAAACTGGCAGAAGCTCTCATGGGTCAAAAGTTAAAGGTTGAAAGTCAAAAGTCAGCAGAGGAATTACTTGATCTGGTTGCTCTGGGTCTAATTGCTGACGTTGCCGTACTCATAGGCGAAACGCGCTCGCTGGCACAACGCGGCATTCATGCTTTGCGCACCACAAATCGTCTCGGCTTGAAAGTGATGGCGGAACTCTCCAATACGAATCTGGAATCGCTGACGGAAGAAACCATCGGTTTCACGTTTGCCCCGCGTCTGAACGCCCTCGGCAGACTTGGAGATGCAAATCCCGCTGTCCAACTGCTGACTACCAACGATCCGGCCAGAGCAAGGGTGCTTGCCGCACAGATCGAAGGCTTGAATGCACAGCGCCGACTGCTGACAAGCCAGGTTTACGAAGCGGCCGAGGCACAACTGCGCCAGAACCCCCATCTCTTAACCGAACCTGCGATCGTCCTGTCACATCCAAATTGGCCGGGAGGCGTGGTCGGTATCGTGGCGAACCGTCTCGTTGACCGCTATTACAAGCCCGCATTTCTCCTCACGGAGACGGAGGACGGCATCCTGCGCGGCTCTGCCCGTTCAATCGAAGGACTACACATCACAGAAGCGATCACCGCCAATAAAGATCTACTGCTCAACTTTGGCGGTCATCCCATGGCGGCCGGTGTATCGCTGGAAAAGGAAAACCTGACCTCTTTCCGCAAAGGGCTTGGCCGGGCCATCGAAAAACAACTCGGCGAGACCGCACTTGAAGAGCCAACCCTACAGATCGATGCCTGGCTGGAATTGGGCGAGATCGATCTGGCACTGGCAGATACGGTCGAAATGCTGGCACCGTTCGGGGCGGGCAACCCACAGTTGAACCTGGCAACTCGCAACGTGCGTATGAAATCTGCAAAAGAAATAGGAAAGACGAAAGAGCATTTGCGATTAACTGTCGAAGACAAAGAAGGAAATGCTCAAAATATTCTCTGGTGGGGCGGCGCGGGGGAGACACTGCCGGAAGAAGAAAGGAAATTGGATATCGCGTATTCGCTGCGTGCATCCACGTTTCGCGGGCAAAAGCAGGTCACGCTGCAATTCGAGGATTTCCGCGTTACGGAAGAAAAACCAATCGAGGTCAAGAAGCCCCAAATTGAGATCAGAGACCTGAGATTACAGCCTGCATCCTTTAACCTGAAACCTTCAACTCTGATCTGGGCAGAGGGGGTGGACAGGGAAAAAGGGAAGTCTCGTTACGATCTGCATTCAGCGGATGAATTCGCGATCTACACGGTTCCCCCATCTCCAGCAGACCTGCGGTCGGCTCTTGAGATCGTCAAGCCAAGTAAGGTTTATCTAATTGGTGTCACGCCACCGGAGGAAAAGACGGACGCTTTTTTATTACGCCTGGCGGGCATGGCAAAGTATGCAGTCAATCACAAGGGCGGAAAGGCATCCGTTCAGGAAATTGCGGCGGCAACGGCCCAACGAGAGAGCGCAGTGCGGATCGGCCTGGAATGGCTGGCGGCCGGGGGACACGTATCCATTGTCCCTGAGGAGGAGACGCTGATCTTATCCAAGGGGGATGGAGAGACGAATAAATATCTCCAGAAGGAATTGTTCACCGCCGTACGGGGACTCCTGGAGGAGACCGCCGCCTACCGCGCACACTTTACAAAAGCGAACATCAATTATTTAATGACGTTGGAGTCAAGGTAGCTGGCGTAGCTGGCGATGGTGTGGGTGTGGCAACATCTGGAATGGTGATCGAATCAAGGTTGACTGATCCGCCGCTGAAATGCTCGATCACGATCGTGTGCGTCCCGCGAACGAGAATCGCAGACTGCCAATTGACAAGCTGGGTGGCAGCGCCCGACTGGCTGACCTCAAACTGCAAGCCGTCGAGCGTGATTATGATGGAGCCCAGGCTGGGGCCTGACTGAAACGATACGATCACCTGCTGGCCTGTAAACGTATAGGAAGCGGAATTACCAACCGTGGAGGATATATGCAGCGTATTCTCATAAACATCGTTCACACCCGACTGGGCAACCCAATCGCCATCATATAGTATTTCAAAGTATGTATCGTCAACCTTGCGCAGGACCGAGGCTATGGTTGGGGAGGGTGTAAACGTTCGCGTGGGCAGCCCTGTTGGAGGCGGGTTATCTTCCGCTTCCGTTGCAGGCGCAAGTGTGATCAGAGGCGGCGTCAGTTCCGTTGTTGTGGGTTCGGGCGTAGCCGTCGATTCGGGAGTCAGCGTGGATAGACCGGGCTCTGTCCCCAAATAAACAAAACGGAACGGAGTTTCTGTATCGGCAGCCAGAGTCGGTTCGCGGGCATCCGACAAACGGCCGAAAACGAACACGGTCCCGATCCCGATCAGCGACAACCCACCAAGCAGGATCGGCCATATCAAATCGCGGTCGAAAGACGGTTTATTTTCCATGTTCAGATCTCAAGTCATGAGTTAATAATCTAAATTTCCAAGTCACGAGGATACCACAATCATTACCCGCTATTTGCCAGGATCAACAGTCAATTCCAGGCGGCCAATTTAACTTTCAAGG
>DATHRQ010000079.1:0-8482 GCA_035465095.1 Anaerolineales bacterium
TTGTTCTGCTTGGCTACATCCTTGTCATGGGCGGCTGGCATTATCGCAACCTGCAACTGTTCGATCCGGTTATGTCGCCCGGCGGTGGACGTCTGCTGTGGCTACTATCGTATAACCAGACCTTTAGCTATCCGGCTGAAAGCATCACGCGCGAAGGGTTTATTCAGGCTGGCTGGGACGCAGCAGTGGAGGATCGTTTCAACGCCTTGGGGTCGAATCTCGGCAATATGTTTGCCGCGCAGGGCGGCATCTTTCTCTTTCCCTTCATTGTTCTTGGACTGTTCGAACTGAGAAAGGAATTTCGGACGAAGGTCGCGATCACCGGCTGGCTGATCCTTTTCTTCGTTATGACGGTTATTTTTCCCTTTGCCGGTTCACGCGGAAGTTTCTTCCATGCCGGCGCGGCCTTTCAACCGTTCTGGTGGGTGGCGGCGCCCGTCGGCCTGAACCGTGTGATCGCATCCCTCCGCAAGCGGGGGCTGTTTGCAGATAACGCATATGTTGTGTTTCAGGGCATGCTGGTCTTGCTTGCCGCCTTTATGACCTATTATCTGGTCAACCTGCGCGTGCTGGGCGAGTGGGCAACCGAAGATGGCATCTATATTTCGGTGGAACAAACGTTATTGGAAAAGGGGATCGATCATCAGGTGGGCGTGATCGTCCGCAATCCACCGGGTTACTACATCAGTTCGGGGCGTCCAGCGTTTATGCTGCCCTATGGCGATGAACAGGTCATTCTGGAAGTTGCCGAACGATACGGCGCAGGCGTATTGGTCCTGGAATCGGGCGGTACGTTCGAGTCGATTCATGACCTTTATGAAAATCCAGGGGACACCGACAGTTTCATGTATCTGGGAGAGGTGGATGACGCGAAACTCTATCGCATCGAAGTGGAGGATTGATCATCGCCTGACACTCGCGCTGGCCGCGTTGATCGGTGTGGGTCATTTTATCGTTGTCAGCGCGCTGACCTATCGGGTCGGCTTCCCGCTCGACGATACCTGGATCCACCTCACATACGCGCGCAATTTTGTACTTCACGGCGAGTGGGCATTCCGTCTCGGCGAGGCATCTGCCGGCTCCACGTCACCGTTGTGGACGGCGCTGCTTTCCATCGGATATCTGTTCCGTCTCGCGCCCTACATCTGGACTTTCTTGCTTGGCTGGCTGGTTTTGAGTTTTATGGCCATCCGTTCGGAGGAGATCGTACGCAGGCTTGTCCCTTCCTATCGTTCGAGTATTCCGTGTGCCGGGTTGTTTATCGCCCTGGCCTGGCATCTGACCTGGGCGGCGACCTCCGGGATGGAAACATTACTGCACGGGCTGATCGTTTTGATCGTTCTGGGGATGCTGGCGGAAAAATCGCGCCTCTATCTGACCCTGGCTCTGCTGGCCGGACTAAGCGTTTGGGTGCGCCCCGACGGTTTGACTCTATTAGGTCCCATTCTGTTTACGGCGTTCTTCCAAGAGAACACTTGGAGGGCGCGCGGCACGGCCTTGTTGAAGATTTGTATCGGTTTCGGTATCCTGTTTGTTTTTTACCTGTTATTCAATCTTGCATTGTCAGGTTCTCCCCTGCCAAATACATTTTATGCAAAACAGGCTGAATATGCGGCGTATTTACAGTCCTTATCTCTGCCCGAACGATTATTGGATTACCTGCTTCCGCTGATCGCCAGTCCGTTCATTGTGCTGATCCCGGGATTGTTCCTTTGGATATTTAAGGTCTTCCGTGAAAGGAATTGGGGGGCGTTGGCGGGCTTGATCTGGGCCCTTGGTTATATTGGAATTTATTTTATGCGCCTGCCGGCGTATCAGCATGGGCGATATATTATTCCTGCGTTTCCCATACTTTATCTCTGGGGGATGATGGGCATGTTGGAATATATTAACTCATCAAAGGCGAATCAACGACTCGTTTTATTGTGGCAATCCTTGTTGGCCTTGTTGGTTCTCACATTCCAATTTACAGGAGCGAGGCAGAATGCACAGGATGTCGTTTTTGTTGAAACGCAGATGGTGCAGACTGCCCAATGGGTAAATGAGAATTTACTGCCTGACGCAATCCTGGGTGTCCACGATGTCGGCGCGATCGGTTATTTCACACAAAATCCGATCATTGATCTGGCCGGGTTGATTACGCCTGACTTGGTCCCATTTATCAGGGATGAATCTCGGCTTGGCGGGTTCCTTGATTCCAAAAATGCGGAATATCTTGTCACATTTCCCGGCTGGTATCCTCAATTGACCGAGGCAAAACCCCCGATTTTCGAGGCCCGTCACGACCTTTACAAATATGATGGGTGGATGACCATTTTTCACTGGAATAGGCAATAACTGGTTACAATGATACTGATATTCGGCTTAATTGCCCTCCATAGGTGACTGTGCTATACTCCTGAAAAGACGAGTTCTAGGATCAGGGACCATCATGATAAAAGAGATAACATTACTAGTTGCAGACGATCATCCGTTGTTTCGCCAGGGTGTGGTGGATGCATTGTCGCTTGAGAAGGATTTTGATGTGGTCGCACAGGCGTCCAATGGCGAAGATGCGATCGATCAGATCCGTGCTTTGAAACCCAGGGTCGCTGTTCTGGACGTAAATATGCCGGGGAAAAACGGACAGCAGGTAACACACCAGGTTGCCTCTGACAATCTGCCCACTCGGGTCGTTCTCTTGACCGGATACGATGATATTGAGCAGGCCATCCATGCAGTATTAGCCGGCGCAGCGGGGTATTGTGCAAAGGAAATCGAGCCGGATGTACTTGCGAGAACCATCCGTGCTGTAGCAGATGGAAAATATGCCATAGCAGGAAATATTTTCACGCGGCGGGAACTGGATGCATGGATCGATGAGCAAATGGAGGGCGCTCGTAAGTCCTACAGCGAACCCGGCTCTCCATTCCATCCATTGTCTGATCGCGAAATGGAGGTACTGTCTTGCGTCGTTCGCGGGATGAGTAATAAGGAGATTGCAAATCTCCTGGGTATCAGCCACCAAACAGTTAAGAATCACGTCACATCAATATTAAGGAAATTTAGCGTTGAGGATCGCACTCAGGCGGTTGTATATGCCTTGCAACGCGGCTGGGTTAGCTTACAGGATACGGAAATAAAATCTCAGGAGTAATTATGGCAACGGAAAACGTCTCCAGCGGTGAGTTGGATTTGGAGAAGGAACTCGAAGAGACCGCAAAAGCACTGCGTGAGGTCACGTTGATGATCGAGCAAAGTCAGGGTGAATTGGCCAAGCTTACGCAGCGCAATACCGCCATTACAGCACATTTGCAACAGGTACAGGGTCAAATGGATTCATTGCCACCTGAGGAAGTTCGCAATGCATATGACTCGGCTTTGGATGCCCAGCAGCGCCTTTTTGTAATGAGGGGCCAATTGGAGAAATTGCAGGCTGAGAAAACTCATTTGGAACGGCTCGATACCGTCCTGGGTGGAATGAACACTTCTCCTAGGATGGATGCTTCATCGGTTTCTTCCGGCGGCAAGGGTACATTGGCGAATGTTGAGATGCTTGTGAATGCGCAGGAAACTGAGCGGCAACGTCTCTCGCGACAGATGCATGACGGGCCTGCGCAGGCACTGTCTAATTTTATTCTTCAAACTGAAATTGCCATGAAGTTGTTTGATGTTGATGCAGCACAGGCAAAAGATGAATTGAACAGCCTCAAAACGTCTGCAATGGGTACGTTTCAGAAGGTCCGTAATTTCATTTTTGAGTTGCGACCCATGATGCTGGACGATCTGGGTCTGGTTCCCACCGTGCGGCGGTATGCCGATGCCTTTAAAGAGCAGACATCCCTGGATGTTAACGTGACAGTGACGGGCAATGAGAAGCGCCTTGAATCCTATCTGGAAGTTATGCTGTTCCGGGCGATTCAGGAGCTGCTTGGGAATGCGGCCCGTCACAGCCAGGCCACTCAGGTAAAGGTTTTATTGGATGTCGGGGATGATCGGGTACGTGTGAGTGTGGAAGACAATGGCAAGGGCTTTGACCCAGAAAGTATCCAACAAGGTACAAGCCTCGGCTTGAAGTTGATCCGTGAACGGGCAGAAATGTTGGGTGGGAATTTCGAGCTGGACAGTGCGGTTGGCAGGGGTGCGCGAATTACTTTTGCGGTCCCAGCCCGCTCTTGACTTGTCAAGGCCGTTAATTACAGTTTTGTTTCCTTGTCAATTATGACAGGGCCCTACTTTTATACTAAATTGTTATTATCGAATTAGGTTTATACTGTATAATATTTCAAATTGCGATTCTGCCGGGGAAGAATTGGCAGAGATTTTGAGAGGAGAATTATCCTATGCGTCGTGGAAGATTATTATTGCTGCTTGTTTTGATCGTTATCGTCGGTTTGGTGGTCCTATACTTGGTTTTCAACCAGTTGAATGCGGGACCAGGTCCTGTGGCTACCCAGGCTGCTACCTCTGAAGTTTATTATGCGGCACAAAGCATTCCTGCGGGAACAGTTATTACCGAGGATATGCTCGCAACATTCGCGCTTCCGCCGGAAAATGTATCTGAGGTCATGTTTGAAAAGGGATTGGAGGAGGGAAACCTGATCAATCAGACGGCGCGCTTCACTCTGGATCCGGGAACCTTGATCACTACTTCCATGGTCGGTGCTGATCCTGGTGAGTTACCTGGCCCTCCCTGGGCTGTTCAGGTGCCTCCCGGCATGGTGGCAGTTGGTATTCCGACTAACCGTCTGGCGACAGCCGCCTACGGCGTTACTGATGGTGCACATGTAAATGTGAACGTCTGTATGACATTTATCGATATTGACCCCGCCTATCAATCAGCTTTGCCCAACTATGTTTCACAAATGCGTGATCTCTTTTTCCCCCCTGAAGATCGGCCTATTATTTCCATCGATCCCTTTACTGAAGAACTACCTCAACGTCAGGGCCGTACAGAGCTTGATCCCACGTTCCAAAAACCGATCTATGTGGTTCCTTCAGAGCCGCAGCGGCCACGTTTGGTATGTCAAACAGTTCTGCAGGATGTGATTGTGTTGAATTTGGGCAATTTCGCGCTGTCTACGCAGCCTGTAGTACAAGATCAGCAAGATCCCAATGCGGCACCGGTAACTTCACAGGCAGATCAAGCACCAGACATTATCACTTTGATGGTGTCTCCGCAAGACTCGATCTCATTAAACTATTTCGTATATAGCGGCGCGGTTGTATCAATGACTTTGCGTAATCCGAACGATAATTCACAAATCGATGCGCAGTCTGCAACGCTTACAAGTATATTGACTCAATATAACATTTCGTTACCTTCAAAGTTGCCTTATGCCCAGCAACCCCGGTTGGATGTTTTGGCTCCTCCTTTGTTGCCAAACGATATCATTACAGTTCAGCCCCAGCAATAGCAGCTAGATGGATGTGTGTGAGGATTTAGTTTATGTCGGGTGACAAGATTCGCGTACTGATCGTGGATGACGTTTCAGAGACGCGAGAGAACGTTAAAAAGTTGCTGCAGTTTGAAAATGATGTTGAAGTCATCGGGATTGCCCGAACCGGTAAGGACGCCATTCAAACTTCTCAGGAGTTGAACCCTGACGTCGTCCTTATGGATATCAATATGCCTGACATGGATGGCATAGCAGCAACGGAAGCGATACGTGCAAATCAACCGTCTGTTCAGGTAATCATTTTGTCTGTCCAAAATGATCAGAACTACATGCGCCGGGCGATGTTGGCAGGTGCACGTGATTTTCTGACAAAGCCACCAATGGGTGATGAGCTAATATCTGCAATTCGTCGTGCAGGCGAAATGGCTATTTCTGAAAAGGAGAAAGCTGCGCGGGTACAAGCTGCTCCTTTACCAGGCGCAGCGAGTGGAGTTGGGATTGGGTACAGCGGGCCTCGCGGGAAGATCGTTTCAGTCTACAGCCCAAAAGGTGGAACCGGTTGCACAACGCTTGCAGTAAATCTGGCGATGGTTCTTAATAATTCTGATACAAAAGTTGCTTTGGTGGATGGCAACCTCCAGTTTGGCGATGTTGCAGTGTTCGTTAACGAACAGGGCAAAAATACTGTAGTAGACCTTGCTCCACGGGCAGACGAATTGGACGAAGAAATTGTCGAGGAGGTGATGGTCAAACATTCCTCTTCCGGACTGCATATCCTTGCTGCTCCCAGCCGGCCTGAGTATGCGGAAAAGGTTTCAAGCGGACAATTTTCAAAGCTGCTTGAGTATTTGACGCAACTCTACGCTTATGTGGTTGTTGATACATCACCTACTTTAACAGATGTGACTTTGGCGACCATTGAGGCAAGCGACATTATATTGCTTGTTACGACTCAGGATATTCCATCAATAAAGAACTGTCGCCTCTTTCTGGATCTATTGCAGAGTCTCGGCATAGAGCGTGATCGCATCATGTTCATAATGAATCGTTTTGACAAGAAAACCAATATCACACCTGATCGTGTAGCTGACAACTTAAAACAAGAGGTTGCGCTGGTCATACCTGCGGATGAGGCAACAACTGTAAAAGCAGTTAATCGCGGTGTTCCTTTTGTGCTGGATAATAGAAACCAGCCCGCAGCGCGTGGTGTCATTTCCCTGGCAGAGGGTGTTCGAGCCCGGGTGGATGTTGAAGATGCTGTTGGTGAATGAATCCCGCGTAAAGCTTTTTAGTGGTTCAAGGAGTAAAGTAAATTATGTCGCTATTAAAGAGAATTGAACAAGGGAAGGGTGGGGGCGGATCCTCATCCCAAGGCGATAACCCGCCTGCTGGCGATGGTGAGGGTTCAAGACTTTCCTCTTTACAGTCGAGGAGAGTAAATGCGCCAATCACATCCCCTCAGGCCGGATCATACTTCGACCTGAAAACCCGCGTCCAGAACAAACTTCTTTCTGAGCTTGATCCCTCCATGGATATTACCAGGACAGAGGAAGTTCGCCGGACTATTCAGGATCTGTTCGAGCAAATATTGGCAGAAGAAAATATCGTGTTGTCTCGGCCAGAACGTGCGCGTCTATTCGAACAAATTGCGGCCGAAATACTGGGTTTCGGTCCCTTACAGCCTTTATTGGAAGACGACACCATAACTGAAATTATGGTTAATGGCCCCAAAAATGTTTATATTGAGCGAAAGGGGAGGTTGCATCGCGTTCCAGTAACATTTGAAAGCAATGACCACGTGATGCGGGTAATCGACCGAATCGTGGCTCCGCTTGGGCGTCGTATTGATGAGTCCAGTCCCTATGTAGATGCACGTTTACCTGATGGTTCACGTGTGAACGCTGTTATTCCTCCGATTTCATTGGTGGGGCCAACTCTGACAATCCGTAAATTTTCTAAAAATCCAATTACAGTTGAACAATTGATTCAATTTGGTTCAGTTTCTAATGAAGTCGTTCAGTTTCTGAAGGCATGCGTGGAATCCCGCCTAAACGTATTGATCTCTGGAGGCACTGGCTCCGGGAAAACGACGTTGTTGAACGTAATGTCAGGCTTTATTCCCGATGATGAACGAATAATTACTATTGAAAATGCGGCAGAGTTGCAGTTACGTCAGGAGCATGTTGTCACGCTTGAATCGCGGCCTCCCAATATTGAAGGCCGTGGAGAAATAACCATTCGTGATCTCGTTATCAACTCGCTTCGTATGCGCCCTGAGAGAATAATAGTCGGCGAGTGTCGTGGTGGTGAAACATTGGATATGCTTCAGGCCATGAACACGGGACATGATGGATCCATGACAACTGCACATGCAAATTCGCCGCGCGACGCTCTTTCACGTGTCGAAACGATGTGTCTTATGGCTGGTATGGATCTTCCAGTTCGAGCGATTCGTGAGCAGGTCGCCAGCGCTGTTGATCTTATTGTTCAGCAAGAACGTATGCGTGATGGAACTCGTAAAGTAACAATCGTCTCAGAAGTGAGCGGCATGGAGGGCGATATAATCACCATGACCGATATCTTCTCCTTTGAGCAAACAGGTATGGATGCCGGGAAGGTTTTAGGGCGTCTACGGCCAACCGGATTGCGACCAAAATTTATGGACAAGATCGAGGAATCTGGGATCAACCTGCCGCCGTCCATTTTTGGGATCGGCGAACGAAAAAGATATTAAACCTAGGAATTAACGGATTGCGCCCATGAATCTAATATTGATCGGTGGTATTCTGATATTGATCCTCTTGATAGTGGGGGTGGTGGTTACAATATCTGGTGAACGATCCCTTGTCGAGGATCGTCTCGGCCAGTTTCTTGAGGATGAAGAGGGTCAGGAAGCACGGGATGAAGCATCCAGATCAATTGTTACGGAGTGGGTGAATCGCAGGGTTGCCAGGTCATCCGCTGGTGATCGGGTTGCCCGAGAACTGGCTCGCGCAGACTTAAAGTTTAAAGTCGCGGAATATTATGCGCTGGTGTTCATGTCCACAATTGTTGTGGGTGTTATCGCCCTATTGCTGCAACCTCACCCTGTTTCCTTTACCATC
>DATHRQ010000080.1:0-3051 GCA_035465095.1 Anaerolineales bacterium
GGCTAATTACTCAGTGCTGAACCATTTGTCATAGATCGCATCGAGGGTGCCGTCTGCTTTCATGGCGGCGATGGCCTGGTTGATTGGGTCGACCAGATCGCTGCCCTTGGGGAAGGCAAAGCCCAGTTCCTCGGCGGTCAACTCTTCACCGACGAGCTTGAGTTTGTCGGGGTTTGCGCCGATGTAGCCTTCACCGGCAACGTTGTCCATCACGGTGGCGTCGATGTCGCCATTGATCAGCGCTTGAACGATCAAACCATATTGGTCAAATGCGACGATGTGCTCTTCTCCAAACAACTCTGCGGCCAGATCATAGTTTGTCGTGCCGGGTTGCGCACCCACTTTGAAATCATCCAATGCTTTCAATTCTTCGACATTGGAAAAGCGATCTTCACCAGCCTGCACGAGCAGTTGTTGGGCTAATCTAATGTAGGGATCAGAAAAATCTACATTTTGGGCGCGCTCAGCGGTGATGGTGATACCATCGGCAGCAATGTCAAACTCAGCCTGCCCGGTGCCGCCCATCACAGCAACGATCGTGTCCCAACTCGTTTGAACGAAGACAGGTGTGCAGTTCAAACGCGCGCATGCTTCGTTGAACAGGTCGTAGTCATACCCTACTGCTTCACCGGTTGTTTCGTCAATGAAGTTGAATGGATTGTAGGCGTTTTCGACTGCGATCAGAACCTCTCGTCCGCCCAGATCGGGCAGGCCGCCAGTAGCGCCAGTACCGCCATCGGGTTCCACGGGCATGGGCGTGGGCGTGGCTGCTCCACCGCAGGCGCTGAGGACAAGAGACGCCAGCATCACAATGCTGGCCAGAACGTAAAGTTTTTTCATTTTCTCCTCCAAGAGAATAATATGGTTTTGAGGCAATTGCGTGATTGCCTTGAGATGTTCATCAATGCCATCTCAACAACCAAGCATAGACTATTTTTTGCAAATGTGCAAGTGTTCGTCTTCGTTAATTTCAAATGGTAAAATTACGGCATCATACAACCATGGAGGCAGTGCCCATGAAGGCAATTTTCCCAAGTGAGGAATGGCTTAAGGGTTTGGAAGAAAAATTGAATTCAGACGAAAAATATGCGGAAATAGCAAAAAATTGGGAAGGGGACCTGATCTTTGTGATCGAGCCGGAAGGCAATCTCAAGGAACAGCTCACCTTCTATCTGGATCTTTGGCATGGTTCCTGCCGAAAAGTAGATTACAAGCCTTCGCTTGAATCCTACCCGGACCCAACCTTTACATTAACCGCAGGCTATAACAATATCACAGCCATCGTGTCGGGTAAATTAAACCCAATGACCGCCATGATGACCAGCAAACTAAAGGTTAAAGGCAACATGGGGTATATGATGCGCAATGTACCGACTGTGCTGGATTTTGTCCGCGTGGTTCAGGAAGCGACGGACGAGATCATGTAATCCGCGCTGATCGGAGGGTTGAGCAGGGACGGATGATCTTCTCGTCCCGTATCGAAACCCGCAGTCGAAGCGTTCTCATCTGCACATGCAGTGCAGGCCGTCTCGCCCCGTTCCGCTCAGGACGGAAAATAATATGCAACCCATCCTTAAAATAAATCTCACAACTGGCAAAACAGAAGAATATAAAATTCCCGAAAAATGGGAAAAAGATTTTCTGGGCGGCGCTTCACTCGCCGCTCGAATTCTGTATGATGATCTGACCCCTGAACTGGATGCTCTTTCAGCAGAGTCGCCGCTGTTGTTTCTGGTCGGCCCTCTGACGGGAACATCCGGCCCGACAACAGGGCGCTTCGTTATCTGTGGAAAGAGTCCTGCCACTGGGCTATGGGCAGAATCGAATATAGGAGGTCATTGGGGGCCGGCGCTTCGCAAAGCCGGCTACGATGGTCTGTGGATCACAGGAAAGGCCGAGGCGCCGGTATATCTGTGGTTGAACGGGAGCAGTCTCGAGGTCCGTGATGCCGCGGATTTATGGGGGCAGAATACGTATACAACGCAGGAAAAGGTCAAAGAGAAGGTTGGTGTTAAGTCCGCCAGAGTCTGTGTCATCGGGCCAGCGGGAGAGAAGGGCATTCTGTACGCGTCCATTATGTGCGACAACGGGCGAATGGCGGGGCGAACCGGTATGGGCGCGGTGATGGGATCGAAGAATCTCAAAGCGATCGCTGTGCATGGCACCAACGAGATCCCCGTGTTCGATCTCTCAAAGTACAAGTCGTTACGTTCAGCAGCCAACCGAAAATTGCGCGACGATAACGAAGCGAGGACCATCCGCGAGGTGGGCACGGGCGGCGCGGCAAACTATGCGGAATATCTGGGTGCGATGCCGGTCAAATATTACACCAGCGGGTCGTTCCCCGCGGTTGACGATGTTTCGGGCGCAAGGATGAGCGAGACGATCCTGGTCGGGCGCAGTGCCTGCCAGGGATGTGTGATCGCCTGTGGACGCGTGGTGAAATTGCCGAACGACTCAATGAAACGCAAGGGACCAGAACACGAGACTATGGTCGGGTTTGGCGCAAACCTGCTGAATAATGATCTCGAATCCATTGTTGACCTGGGAGAGTTGTGTGACCGCTACGGCATGGATACGATCAGTGCAAGCAACACGATCGGCTTGGCTTTCCATTTGTATGAAAAGGGCATCATTACGGAAGAGGATACCGGCGGCATTGAATTGAGGTGGGGAGATGTGGATGCCATCGAGGAACTGGTTCGCTTGACCGGCTCACGCGAAGGTATTGGCGACCTGCTTGCCCAGGGAGCGAAACGCTTCGCCGCACATTTTGACGTGGAAGAGGAGGCCGTGCAAGTTAATGGTCTGGATGTCGCATATCACGATCCGCGCGGCGTGTCGGGGATGGCATTATAGTATGCGACCAGTCCGCGCGGGGCGTGCCACAATCAATCCGATTATTTCTTTGTGGATTGGGGACACTCGCAGGAGGAGATCGGCATCGAGTTTATGTCGCGTCATGCGCACGCAGAGAAGGCGGCCAGTGTGGCCCGTCATCAGGAATGGCGGACGATAGATAATGCGGTCGTGATGTGTATCTTTGCGAAC
>DATHRQ010000081.1:0-4729 GCA_035465095.1 Anaerolineales bacterium
CAGATCGAAGCGTGGAGAAGAGGCGTTGTGCTTGAAGATGGATATAAGACCCGACCGGTGGATGTCCGTTATGACGAGTCAAAGGGCAAGGGTGCGTGGGTGCGTGTCATCATGCAGGAGGGGCGTAAGCGTCAGATCCGCGAGACGTGCAAGCAACTGGCGCTGCCCATCGTGCGAATCGTGCGCTTGCGAATCGGTACACTGCGATTGGGCAACCTCAAACCGCGACAATGGCGGTACCTGACCACGGAGGAGGTTGAGGCCCTAAAAGGCACAAAAATAAAGAAGAACCGCCCATGAGACAGCTCTTTTTTATTTTAGATGATCTAGCTTATGCGGATATCCCAGAACTTTATGACGATATCCTTCAAAGCCTGTTTGATTTCGTCAGTTTTCATACCCTCCACCTTGAATGTGATCACCTTGGTGTTGGCATCCGGACCGGAAAACATGCCAAAGGAGATGAAGTTGCCCCCGTTGGAGGCAATGGCTTTGGTAAGTTTGGCGAGTGCTCCGCGTTTGTCATTGACCAGGGCGGTGACCCGTGTCGATTTTTTGCGCGCCCCCATCAGTTCCAGAAATACCTTGAATAAATCTGTTTCGGTGATCATGCCTGCCACGCGTTTGTTTTTCATTACAGGCAGGCCGCCAATCTTGTTATCAGCCATGATGCGGGCGGCTTCCTCGATCGGGGTGTCAACATTGACGGTAATGACCTTTTGGGTCATGACCTGCTCGACCGTGATCTTGCTGACGAGGTATCGCAGTTCCCAGGCGCTTAAAGAGGTTGCCTGGGTGGGAGAGGCGTTGATCAGATCAGTCGCCGAAACGACACCGACAAGTTTACCTTTTTTCATTACCGGTGCACGGCGGATATGCTCCTTATTGAACATGGCGCGCACGTCCACAACAGGGTCGTCTGGAGACACTGTGATTACCGGGCTTGACATTCTATCCTCAACAAACATTTTTACCTCCTGCAGATCCTGAACGCTGGATCTGCACATTGTGTACTTTCTTTAAACGCCATTATACGCTTGAATTACGATTGAAGGGATTCGTCCCTGTCACCAATTCGGAGTGATTTAGGTCACATAATAAAGTAAAAAAACCGCTAATGATTTCGACGAATGAATACAGGGGCGAGCCCCAGGGTAATAGTAGAGATGAGCACGGCGCCTGCCGCTGCGATAAACCCAGTCCTGTAGCTGCCTTGCAGATCATAAAACAAGCCTGCCAGCCACGGCAAAATTGCCGCTCCCACCCCAAATGCCGCGCCTACCGCGCCATTGATGGCGCCCAGGGCGTTTCCAGGAAACAGATCGCTGGCGACAGCCGTCAATAAGGATGCGCGCGATCCCTCACCAAACCCCAGCAGAATCGCATACATAAGAACCAGATTTGACTGAGCGGGGGAATGCAATTGTTCAAGAATGAATATGGCATATACCAGGCTGATCGACCCGAACAGATAGACCCATCGACGGTCGATGCGGTCGGAAATGGCTCCAAGGAGAATAAAAGCGACCGATGTGATCGCGCCGGAGATGCCCACCATCAGGGCAGCATACGATCTCTCGAACCCGGCGTCCACGATAATGGCAAGTTGATGGACGGTCAGCATGCGAATTGGTCCGATCGCTCCCAATGCGGCAATCATCAGCAGCCAGAACGACGGCGTTCGGATCGCATCCTGCATGCTCCAATCTCCGCCTGGTTGGACTGCATCTTCCGCGGCAATTTGTGAAGTTCTTCCATCAGGCTGGAGTTGTAATTCAGATGGATTCAGCCGCAGAAGATAAGCGATGAAAGGGATAATGAGAAGTGTCAGACCAGCCAGAGAAATATACGCAATTTGCCAGCCGTGGGCGCTGATCACATACTCTGTTCCCGGCGTGATCAGGAGAGTGCCTACGCCTGTGCCGGCAAAGGCAATTCCGATCGCCATGCCTCTTTGTTTTTTGAACCAGCGTGCAATCAGCGAGGCGATCGGACCCAGCCCGAGAATCGTAACGCCCACCCCGGCAATGACGCCATAGGTCACCGCCAATTGGAAGAGGCTCTGAATTTGACTGCTCAGCAGAAGTCCCAGCGTCAGCACGGCCGCTCCGATCCCAAACGTTCGACGAGCGCCCCACCTATCCAGCCAGGTTCCGGCCAAGGTTGATGTGGCGGCAAATACGATCATGCTGGTCGAGAATATTAAGGATGTATCAGCCCGGGACCAGCCGAAATCGTCGATCAGCGCTATAAAGAAAACGGTAAAAGAGAGGCGAATACCAAAGACAACCGTCAGAATCAGGTTGCTGACAGCAACGATCATCCACCCGTAAAACCAGTTGCGCGAAGATATTTTATTAAATGGGTTCAAGGAAAAGTTGGTCCGTTGGTGTCAATCTTGATCTTCCTGAATGGATGGAAAGGTCTCGTTCATGGGCGCGGCGCCTTTTTTGTATACGAGTATGGTTCGTTTGAAACTGATCACGATCTTCCCGTCCTGGTTCATCCCGCGCGTCATAAACTGGACGATACCAGCCTGTAGACGTGATTTGGATTCGCGTTTCTCAAGCACCTTCGATTCCGCGTACAAGGTGTCCCCAATGAAAAGCGGGTTTGGAAGGCGCACTTCGTCCCAGCCCAGGTTGGCAAACACGTTTTGGCTGATGTCGCTGACGGATAACCCGGTGACGATCGATAGAGTCAGTGTGCTGTTTACCAGTCGCCGTCCATAGTCTGTTTTCGAGCCATATTCCTTGTTAAAGTGAAGCTGGTTCGGATTCATGGATATTAATGTGAACCAGGTATTGTCGCTTTCTGTGATCGTACGACCCAATGGATGCCGGTAGACATCGCCGATCTCAAAATCTTCATAGAAGCGGCCTTTCCAGCCAGGTTTAATGCTCATCAAAATACCTCCTGAATAAACTGAAAAAAACAGTCAATTAGATCACACCTTCATTCTTCAACTGGGCAATCTCGGCGTCAGATTTTCCTAAAAGGTCCCCGTAAACTTCCTGATTGTGCTGTCCCAATAGCGGGGCAGACGAAAACGTGTCTGCATACGTCTCAGACAGTTTGATCGGATTGCCCGGCATGCGAACGTGTTGCCCGTTTGCCTGCTCCACCTCAACGACCATGTTGCGAGCGATGACCTGAGCCTCGTTGAAAGCCTCGTTGAAATCGTTTACCGGGGCAGATGGAATGCGGGCTGCGCGCAATTTGTCCAGCCAGTATCCCCTCGTCTGGGTAGGAAAGATCCGCTTCAACGCTCCATCGATCTGTTCTCTGTTCTTCAGCCGACCAGCCCGAAAGCGGTTCTCTTCGGTGTTCAAGTCCGGGAGATTTACGATCTCCATCAGATTACGCCAAAATTCATCAGCCGCAACGGCAAGGATGATGTGTCCATCCTGACAGGGATACACATCATAGGGTACGTGGTTGACGTGGGCATTCCCGATGCGCGCAGGGAGTTCGCCAGACATGAAATGGATCGTGGCAGCGTAATTCAGGGCGCTGATTTGAGCGTCCAGCATTGAAATATCCACATGCTGGCCGTGCCCGGTTTGGTTGCGTGCCACCAATGCCGACAAAATTCCGATCACCGCCATCATGCTGGCGTTTGCGTCAGAGATCGGGTACCCAGCGCGGGTAGGCGGGTTGTTCGGATGGCCGGTAACGCTCATTACGCCGCTCATCGCCTGGGCAACCATGTCATAGGAAGGAAGATTGTTGTCTGGTCCCGTTTCTCCAAAGCCTGTTACGCTGCACGTGATGATGCGCGGATTGATCTCAGACAGATGTTTGTGGTCTATCTTGAGCCGCTCGACCACGCCGACGCTGTAATTATTCAAAACAACGTCGGAAACCCTGACCAGATCGTAAAACAGTTCCAATCCCTTTTCTGTTTTCAGGTTTACGGTCACGCTTTTTTTGTTGCGGCTGAGGCTGAGAAAGTATGGCCCCATACCTTCCACATTGAATTTGGGATGGTCATCCGCCATCAGGCCGCGGGTCATTTCCCCGTGAACTGGCGGCTCGACCTTGATCGTCTCAGCGCCCATATCGGCCATCAGCATGCCGGCATACGGGCCGCTGACCATATGTGTGAGTTCCAGTACTCGAATTCCAGAAAGGGCCTTCATATTTTGCTAATCCTTAGTAGGATTTTGGTAGTCCCAATACATTGTGACCCAAATAGCTCAGGATGAGATTGTTTGCAACCGGAGCCACTTTGTATAAACGGCTTTCGCGGAACTTTCGCTCGATATTGTATTCCACGGCCATTCCATAGCCGCCGAATGTATCCATGCACATGTTTGCAGCGGCCCAGGCGGCTTCGGATGCCAGATATTTCGCCATGTTCGCCTCCGGCCCCGCTTTATCCCCGGCGTCGAAGCGGCAGGCAGCCTTGTAGCGCACGAGGTCGGCGGCTTCCGTCTGAGCATAAACAGCCGCAATTGGGAATTGGACGCCCTGATTTTTTCCGATGGGAATGCCAAAGACCTCCCGCTCATTTGCGTAACGGGTTGCCTGGTCTATGAAGAAACGCGCATCCCCAATGCTTTCAGCAGCGATCAATATCCGTTCGACATTCATGCCGCTGAGTATATATCGAAAGCCCTCTCCCTCCTCGCCAATTCGATTCTCCATTGGGATATGGAGATCCTCAATGTGAAGCACATTGGTTTCGTGGTTGACCATCGTCTCCAGCGGATGGGCTTTCACGCTG
>DATHRQ010000082.1:0-3939 GCA_035465095.1 Anaerolineales bacterium
AAAGCGCAAAGAACAACGCGGTACGCATATCGGGGGTCATTCTGAACGAGCCATCTGCTTCAGCGGTTGAGCCGCCAATAACGACCGGGTGGATGGTGCGGAACAGGCGGATGGCAAAGAACGTAATCGGTGCGCTCAGCCCGCCGATCAGCGCATAAACGGCGCCGAAGCGCGCGCGCCGATCAGGGTCGTCTATGCCCTGGCGGAGCATGAAATAGGCGATGTAGATCAGTTCAGTGATCGCGGCGGTGGTGAGGCGCGGGTCCCACGTCCACCAGGTGTTCCAGGCAGGGCGGGCCCAGATCGAACCCAGCACGATGGTGATCAGGAAGAACACCAGGCTGACTTCGATCGCGGCGACCTGCAGACGGTCCCATTTTAGATTTTTTGTGACAAGATACGTGACGCTGAAAACTGCCGCGAGGATGAAGCCCATCAGGGCTGTCCAGGCGGTGCCGATGTGGAAGTAGAACACGCGCTGTACGTCTCCCATCACAAGTTCGGTGGGGGCGAACACGAGCGCAAGATAAGTGGATATGCCCAGAACGATGATCGAAACGACATCCAATATCTTTAGGGTTACAGGTTTAGGTTGCATGTAGGCTCCTTAAAGTTCTCCTCTCGAGGTCGGAGAGGGGGAATTATTCTTCAACGACACTGTCAAAGACCATGAACGCCACAGAGATAAAAATAACGTCGTAGGCGATCAGTAAACTGAGAGGCGATAGGATTTCTGAAAACTCCAGGCCTTCGAGAAAACCTGCGCTGGCTTTGACCGCCGCCAGGATGACAGGGATTACGACCGGGAAAAGCAAAATTGGAAGCAGGATATCGCGCGTCCGTGTTTGGACGGACATGGCCGCCAGCAATGTGCCGACACCGACGTATCCGATCGAGCCAAGCAGGATGACCAATAATAAACCGGGTTGGAACAAATTGACACTGTACAGCACGCTGTAGACCGGCAGGACGATGATCTCCACGATCAGCATGAACGCCAGATTGCTGATCAGCTTGCCGAAATAGATCGCGGAACGGTCCACCGGGGCGAGCAATAAGCCGTCGAGACAGCCGCGATCCTTTTCGATGGCCATCGAGCGGTTGAGGCCGAGCGTCCCTGCGAAGGCGAAGGTTGCCCAGAGCACGCCTGAGGTCACGGACTGACGCGTTTTTATGTCCAGTTCGAGGGCGAAGTTGAAGATCAGGATGATAAGCAGGGAGAAGACCAGCATGGCAGAGAAGAGTTCGCGTGAACGGAACTCGGCTTGCAGGTCCTTCCATACGACAGCCGATACTGCTTTGAGAAAATTGCCTTTGGGAGGCTGGGAGGTGATGATCTGTTCTGTCATGTTATGCTGCCAGCGCCTCTTTATAGAATGAAAGCAGGTTGCCGTTTCCCATTTCGTCCCGTTTTGCTGATGCCGCGATAACGCCGCGCGAGAGTATGTCAAAACGTGTAGCCAGATCCTCTGCGCGGGCGAGATCGTGGGAAGTCATCACTACGGTGCGTCCCTTGGCGGCGACGGTCTTCAATACGTCGTCCAGCATGGATGAGGCATCCTGGTCGAGACCGGTGTACGGTTCATCGAAGAGCACCACGTCGGGATCGTGCAGAATCGCGCGTCCGATCGCGAGACGCTGTTGCATACCGCGCGAGTAGGTGCGGACGAGGTCACGCCTGCGATTCTCAAGCCCAACCATTTCAAGGACTTCCGTGATGCGATTTTCAACATCTGTAATGTTATACATTCGTCCATAGAAACGCAGGTTTTCGTCCGCGGTCAGGTCGCCGTAGAGGAGCGGCAGATGCGAGACAACGCCCAGCCTGGTGCGGACTGCCGCGGCTTCGTCCGGGAGGCGATGCCCTGCCACTTGCACCATTCCCAAAGACGGTCGGGACAGGGAAGCCAGTACACGCAGAAAGGTCGTTTTTCCGGCGCCGTTGGGGCCAAGCAGTGCGACGAACTCACCGGGCTGGACGTCGAAATCCAATCCGCGCAGGACGGTTTTCAAGCCAAAGCGTTTGATGAGTTTCTTTACGGTGATCACACCATTTCCTTCAATATTTCTTTCAACTCGGCACGACGTTTCTGATAGGCGCCCTCGGATATCTTCTTTGCACGGTGCAGGTCGTCAAGGGCGATGATCGCATCCATTACATCCTCGGCAGTGTCAAACTCATCGTCGTCTTCGACATTTTCAGCAGGCTGTGACCTGTCGCGCAGATACAACCATCCGCCGGCCAGCAGTAGCGCGATTCCCAGGCCGCCCGCGCCGATCAACAACGTGCTGGTGGGAGTCGTCGTCTCCGGTGGCGCGGATGGGAGTATGGGTGCACCGCTAATGGTAAGGGACAATACCTCGCCCGCCTGTAGATCGTTTGCGGTATAGGATTGATAAAAATCGCCCTGGATGTCTTCGAGGCTGCCCAGTGTGAGCAGGTTACTGTCGACTTCCATGCCATCCGGGACAAAAACACGCACCACAGCTATGGGCAGCACAAGCGGCTGCGAGATCGCAATTTCCTTTTGGCCGGCTACGGACGAAAATGCGATGATGCTGTACGGAATTTCGTTGGGCGGCATCGCAAACCCATCGGTTGTACTGGTGAACGGCGCGCTGTCCCGCATGGCTTCATAGCCGAGCGGTTGCGCACCCACAGGAAATTTCAGGAAGGGAATTTCCTGCGAATCCTTCATTTCGATATAAACGATCGATTCGCCAATGTTACGGAAATTGTAAAGCGCAAGGACTTCGTACGTTCCGTCTGATGCAGCGCTTAGAAAAATATCCAACTCGTCGACGACCAGCCCGGAAGTGTCCTGTGTTACTTCATACAAAACTAGGGGCGGCAGGCTTACGGATGTTTGACCCGCTTCCACGATCACAAAATCTGAGGTGTTCTCTACGCCCTCGTATACAATCTCGGCAAGGAAAATACGATTTTCCGGTAGGTCCACATTTTCAAACGTGAAAGTTCCATCGCCGGCAACCATGCCATCTATTGCAATGACTTCCTGCGTGCCCGCGTTCGGATTCTGGAAATCATGTTCATATCCGCGCAACGTGACAGCGAGTTCGGGAGGCAGGTCTTTACCGGTCTTATTTTCGACGGATCCGCTGACCGTTCCAGAACCAGAGGCCGCTTCACCCGCGACCTCAGCCTGCTCGGTGCCAACCGGCGTACTCTCAACTGCGACCGGTGTCTTGGTAATAGGCATTGCCGTCGGTTTGGCCACAAGCGTTGTGTCATATGTGAGCGAGCGCAGATATTCTGCCACCGCCCACATCTCCTCGTCGGACAAGTCTTCGCCAAAGGCCGCAACCTCCTCGTTCCCGAGGCGGACGATGCGCGCCAGCGCCACTGTACTCAGTCCGGTCATTTTGCCCTGATTTCTGTAGAAATCAATGGAGCAGTTCGGGCAGTTCTCCTCGAAGAGTTCCCTGCCTCTTTGAATCTCTTCGTCTGACGTGTGCAGCGTCATGATGTACGCTACCACATCCCAGCGTTCCTGGTCGCTGAGGCTGACGAACGGGGGCATGAAACGATCGATCTTTCCGCGCGTGACCGTTGTGAACCATCCTGCTGGGGAGGCCGGGCGCGCGATCTCAGGCAGTGCAAAGGCCGGCACGGTGACGCCCAGTTGGATGCCCTGCGACCCGTCACCGAGGCCGGTGTTGCCGTGGCAGGCCGCGCATTTTTCAAAATAGATCGCTTCGCCGTTGGCCACGTTTGGCGTTTGCGGAGGGATCAACACCAAAGTGGGAACTGGGGTCGGCGGGACATAATCAGGCGGCGGCGTGACATCCTCAGCCAGCGACATGTTGCAAGCCGAAAGGACTGCAGTGAGTATGATAAGGAGAATAATGCGAAATTTCATGGAGGTCCTTCTACGAAAGGGAGTTCCCGCACGATGGGCAAAAACGGTCGGATCTCAT